>NZ_CAXAPD010000008.1:0-233403 GCF_963970515.1 Pseudomonas sp. RL_5y_Pfl2_73
GCGTTCAATCTGAGCCATGATCAAACTCTTCAGTTCAAACATCTTTGGGTTTTGAGAAAACCCTAAACTTGGCTCAGCAATCGTTGGTTACATCTTTGATTTCTCGCGGAGTAACTTGTGATGCTGACAATCTGTTGACTAGCAGTCTGACTCCACAAGCACCCACACGAATTGCTTGATTCAGTTGTTAAAGAGCGATTGGTTGAGCCTTTCGCCTCAACCGAGGCGCGCATTCTACAGCACCTCTCCTTAAAAGCTACTGATTTTTTTAATAAAATCAATTGCTTAAGCCAAACGCTGCATCGAAGTGCTCGTTAGCGGGAGGCGAATAGTACAGCATTAAAGTACGTGGTCAACCCCCATCTAGAAATTTTTTCTTACCAACGCGCCTGGTTGCCACTATGAAAACGTCCAAGGTCTGTACAAAGCACCAGGGCAGCAGAGTGCCCAGACCACGTCGTCCCAAATCGCGTTTCGGTCGAAACCTGCTCCTATCCAGCAGTCTGGCAATTTGGGGGACGCACCATCTCAAGTAATCGCCACCGAATGGGGTCATCTGAAATAGTCGCTTGGACTGTCGAAATATTGTCCACTCAGAACTCGCCTTATTTAAGCTAGGCAGGCATCCACATCTGCTGCCGTATCTGTGGCAAGGTCTCACCCTTCTTACCCACAGCCGACCGATTGCCTAACTCGTTTGCTCGCATAGCAATTTTCTGCCACTCCGCTTGGCTAGAACCATGAGCGTCAGCCCGACGAGAACAGGCGGAATGCTCAACAGTTGGCCAACGTTTAGTGGCAGGGGATAGTCATAGCTGGCTTGGTGCATCTTGGTGAATTCAAGCAGGAATCTCGCCGAGAAGACTGCTGACAAAAACAACCCGCTCAGGAACCCCGGCTCCAGGGTGGTGCGGCGTTTCTGGTACAGCAAGAACATCAGCAAAAACATTACAAAATAGACGCATGCTTCATAGAGTTGTGTGGGGTGCCTAGGCAGCGTATCAATTCGGGAGAATACAATTGCCCATGGAATATCCGTCGGAACACCGGCGATCTCAGAATTGAAGAAATTGCCCACTCTGATCAGGCCGCCGCCCAAAAGAGCTACTATGGCAATCCTGTCCAGCAGCCAGAGATAGCCTATGTCGGAACGACGTCGGCAGAATAGATAGAGGCTAAGGGCGAGTCCAATAGCGCCGCCGTGGCTTGCTAGCCCGCCTTTCCAGATGGCTAGGATTTCCGCAGGATTGCTGAAGTAAAACGCTGGATCGTAAAACAGCACGTGCCCAAGCCGGGCGCCGAGCACTGTACCCAAGCCGAGATAGATCAGCAGAGCGTCCAGGTCACCCTCAGGCTTACCTTCTCGTCTGAAGATAAACCTCATTATTGCCATACCGAAGCCAAACGCGGCTGCGAACAGGACGCCGTACCAGTGGATATCGATCACTCCGAACCGCATCAGTACAGGGTCGGTGTTCCATACAAAATACTGCTCCATCGCGCAATCTCTCCTTGGCTAGCAGACGCTTCCACTTGCAGTTATCCCGTTCCCTGTAAATCAATGCGCTGCAGATGAAGCTTCGTGGGCCGCAGGCTCCGCCACAGGAATCAGTTCGCAACCATATCAGCTCATCGGCATTGGAGCACTTAGCCGCAGGGATCAGGGCAAATGGCATAAAAGTGATTGATAGCTGCCTGAGTCACACAATGTGAGTTGGGCGGACGCCGCTGTAGGCAGGTTAGTCGACCGACGAGCTAAGAAATCGGCGCGCCCGAGGGCGCCCTGCACACAGCCACCATCGAGTGCAGGGATGAGGGATACCTGACTGATGGACGCTTGAGCGACTTAGCAGCGACGGGCGACTAAACCCGATCACTGATGAGCAGTGACAGGACCCAAACTACCGACGCGGTCCCAGGCGAACAAGCCGGCGGGTTCTGGCGTAGTTGTAGGCAATGGCGCAAGGCGACGTGGGCTTGGGGTTCTGGTCGTCCAACGTCTTACGGCCTAGCGACTGGAATCTTTCAGACTGCTTACCCATTCAAGTCGCAGGGCTTTCTAGAGCTGCTGTTGCGAGTCACGCACTCTGGCTCACGACGGGTCTCGATAACGATGCCCAGACAGTAATGTCTGCTGCGCCGCGGCTGCGATTTTTTCGGCCACTGCCGGATCGGATACCGCTCGTGCGAGTGTTACGGCACCAACCAGCGTGGACAATGCGAACAGGGCTTCACCTGTGTCGGCAGGAGCGTGCTCCGACGTGGGGCCGGCCACGATCAAGGCGGCGACGTTGAGCAGTTCAGCCTCAAACTCCGCGCGTGAGTTGGGATCAGACCTGGAAATTTCTGACGCAAGACTCTGCAGGGCGCAGCTCTCTGACAGTTCGCATTTACGCTTCTCTCCCAAGTAAAAACACACGAACTCAGGCCACCAGGTGTGCCCGTGCTGGCCTTGGAAGTGGCGCACACCGTCCTTGAATTCAGCCATCCCCTGTGCGACCGACTCACGAAATGCAGCAGCCTTGGAGTCGAAGTGGGCGTAGAAGGCGCCGGACGTAACACCTGCTTCCTTTGCCAAGCCATCCACACCAATACCGCCAAAGCCGGCTTTGCGAAAGCCACGGCCTGCGGCATCGAGAATTCGTTGACGCGTCTGCAGCTTTCGTTCGGATCGAGACATGCATACCTCCCTACAGGATTCCGGGCGAGTGAAATCCAGATTGTACTTGGCAATGTAACGATCGTTATGTAAATTGAAATAACGATCGTTATCTTACGGTCGATGCGATCGCCGATGCGACGTACAGCTCGCTTACAGGAGTATGGAAATGCCTCTCACCCTTACGCTTACTGAAGGTGTCCTGCCTAAAGGCAGCGAGAAAATTGCTTTCACCCAGCTGTCTGACGCCATGCTGAGGTGGCATGGCCTGAGCGGCAACAAGGCCATGACCCCGAACATCGTCGGTTCCATTCATGTTTTGACCGCAGAAAACACCTTCTCTGGCTCCACCGAAGCGCCTGTCGCTTTCATCGAATGGAAGGTGCCTGCCTTTGCATTCGCCAACCGCGAAATACAGATTGGCTACATTGAGGAAGTAACCAACATTATCCATGAGATGTCCGGCGGACAACTGCCCAAGACAAACATCTGGGTCAACATCGTGCATGCCGTAGACGGTGCTTGGGGTATTGCTGGCGAGGCGATGACCAATCAGCAACTCGGAGAGGCCATCGCAAGGGGTTGATCCGACTTGAGACAGTGAAAAAGGTCTTGCTTGGCAAGACCTTTTTTTGACCGAAGAACAGGGTTTACCCGCCGAACCTACCTGACCTCAACAATATCCAACGCCCGATTAGCCAACAACTCACTCACCTCAATCACCTGCAAAATCCCCATCGCAACCCGCCGCCGCGACCCATCCAGGTCAAACGCCAAATCACTGATCATGGCATTCGCCGAAGCCAAATTCTCACTGAGATTCGCCAACAAACACTCAGAATCCACACTCGGATCAATCCGAAAAATGGAGTCCGACTTGTCAGACGTTTCGCTCTTAGGCTTGGGTTTCAGGTAGTAATCCAACGCTCGCGTGGCAGCATCGTCGATTTTTTTGTTGCGAGCAGACTGAGCCCGGGAGACATGCTCGTTCGTATCAGGAGGATTCGGAGTATCTTTTGCCATCGTCTTGCTTCCTGTAATTGGAGCCATCACCCGCTCGCTGCTAAACGATGGGAGGCAGCTGTACGCAGGTTAGCAGACCGGGGAAACAAGAAACCGGCGCGTCCGGGGACGCCCTGCGCACAGCCACCATCAAGTGCAGGATGGAGATTCCTGACTGGATGACGCCTTGCACAACCTGTTTCACCACGAGCTGCTAAACCCGATCACTGATGAGCAGTGACAGGTCCCAAACTACCGACGCAACCCCAGGCGAACAAGCCGGCGGATTCTGGCGTAGTTGTAGGCAAAGGCGCAAGGCGACGTCGGCTTGCAAGCCGCAGCCGCCCAATGTCTGACAGACCCGACTGACCCATGGGAAAAATCTTTCCAATCCATCCCCTCCCGCAAAGCTCCCATCCGCTCCAGCAAAGTCCTCGGCAGTTCCGCGCCTCGATAATGCTCCGCTTACTCACCCAAGCGCTGCAACCGAGCACCGTGTACCCCCCATGAACCTACGCACCTTCATCCGTAGCCACTGCCTCAACTCCAGGCTCGCCACGAATGCCCTGACTCGGCTGCACAAGGCGCTCTCATCCCTGGCCGGCTATCTGGCGCAGCAAGGCTTCGACTCCGAAACATGGCCGGCCACCCGTGACGAAGCCACGCTGGACCGTCGCCTCAACACCGTCTGCCCAGAGCTAGCCGCCACCGTATTCAGCCACGCCCGCGAAGGCATCATCCTTGTCGACCCATTCGGCCGGGTCATCGCCGTGAACGAGGCCTTCACCCGCCTCACCGGTTACGGTCAAGACGAGCTCAAAGGCCGCGAGCTGAACTCCCATCGCATGGTCCGTCGGCTCACCGCTTTTTACGCACCAATGAAAAACGCGCTGGATTTCCACGGCCATTGGTCCGGCGAAATTCAAAGCAACCACAAGGATGGCCGGGAAATGACCTCGCGGATCAGCATCAGTTCGGTGCATGACCGTCACGGCAATGTTCAGCACTACGTGGCGCTGTTCAGCGACATGACGCAGATAAAGCAGCGTCTGCAGTTGCTGGAGCGGGATGCGCGGTATGACGCGCTCACGCAGTTGCCCAATCGGTTGTTGTTGGCCGAACGGATGCGTCAGGCGTTGGGCAAGGCGCGTATTTATCAGCAAAAGGTGGCGATTGCGTTTATCGACCTGGATGGGTTCAAGGCGCTAAACGACAGTTATGGCCATGACTGGGGGGATCGGGTGTTGCAGATTGTCGCGGCGCGGATCAATGCAACCTTGCGTGAGGGCGATACGTTGGCGCGCCTCGGGGGCGATGAGTTTGTTGCGGGGCTGGTGGGTTTGCAGGCGGTGGAGGACAGCGAGTCGTTGCTCACGCGGATGCTGGTGGCGGCGAATGCGCCGATTTTGATTGGTGCGCAGACGGTGGAGATTGCGGCGAGTATCGGGGTGGCGTTTTTTCCTGAGCATGGGCATGAGGTCGATGGGCTGATCAGCAAGGCAGATCAGGCCATGTACCTGTCGAAAAAGGCCGGCGGTAATCGTTTGGCGTTTTGTCCGACGCGGTTTATTTCGGTCAATAGCGAAGCCTGACGGTGGTGCCGAGGGTTCGTTCGCTGCCGGTCATCACGCCGTAGTCGCCAGCGCCAAGCAGTGAATACACGGCGGTGATGTAGTGTCGGTCGAAGACGTTGCGCACCCAGCCTTCCACTTCCCAGGCGCGGTCCTGGCTGCGCAGGCCCAGGCGCAGGTTGGTGAGGTCGTAGCTGGGTTGATAGCTGCCTTCGCCGCCTTCGAGGGTGCCGGAGTAGCCGGTGCGAAAGCTGTAGTCGATGCCGCTGTAGGCTTCCAGCCCGCAGGGCAGCGGGTGGATATGGTCGAGGCCGCTGCTGAGGTTCCATTCCGGCGCGTTGTAGAGGCGCTCGCCGCTGAGGTCGCAGGTCCATTGGCCCGAGGCCGGTGGGCATGGGGCGTTGGGGAAGCGGCGGTAGCGGGCATCGCTCCAGGCCAGACCCAGGCGTCCGGTGAGTCGGGGGGTGAGTTGCCAGGCGGAATCGAGTTCGATGCCGCGCAGGCGGACCTTGCCGACGTTGATCAGGTTGTCCCGCAGTGGGGGCGCGAACACCGACGTGGGCGGGCTGTAGGTGAGCGCTTGGTAGTTGTCGACGTCGGCCTGGTAGACGGCGAGGTCGAGCAATGCGCGCTCGTCCCAGAAGCGTGTCTTCATGCCCAGTTCCAGGGACGTGGCGCGCTCTGGCTCGAAGGTCGGCGCGGTGAACGGGCCGACCACATCGAAATTGATGCCGCCAGCCTTGTAGCCCCGCGACCAGCTGAGGTAACCCATCACCGCCTCGCTAAAACGGTAGCTGGCGCTGAGGAGGCTGGAGACGTTGCTTTCTTTAATCGAATCCTCGCGGTAGTAACCGCGGCCGAGGGCGATGTCGCGCAGCAATTGCCCTCCGGCCTGGAACACCGGGGGCAAGCCGGTCAGCGGGGCGAGGTTGCTGGCGTCGCGGGAGATCCAGCCGTCCTTGCGCTCTTGGCTGTAACGCAGGCCGGCGGTGAGTTCCAGCGGCTCAATCGGGCGCCAGGAAAGCTGGCCGAAAATGGCTCGGCTGTCGCCCTTCTGCTCGCCGTCGTAACGTTGTTGGGCGCCATTGAGCAGCACCGAAGGCACCTGCCTCGGATCGGTGAAGGTGATGCTATAGAGTTTCTTCAGTTGTTCAAGTTGATCGCCGACGAACCAGGACGCGGCGTCCTTGCCGTATTCGACGTCGATCTCACGGTCGAGCTGTTGGCGCAAGTAATAGAACCCCGCTACATAGTCGACGGACGAGCCGGCCGTACCGGACAGGCGCCATTCCTGGCTGAACTGTCGGTGGTTCAATTCGGCTTCGGATTGCATCACTGCACGTGCGGTACTGTCAGCGTCGCGGTCGGCGCGGTAGTCCCAGTCGCGGTAGGCGGTGATGCTGGTCAAGCGCATCGCCTCGTCCAGGTCCCAATTCAATTCCAATGACACGCCATTCTGCAGGGTTCGCGGATGGCCCGGCGCGTCGATGCGGGATTCGCGTTTGTAAGGATCGGGTTCCGCCAGCGGATACCCGGCAAACTGGGCGCGCTTGCGGGTTTGCTCGCTGTAGTGATTGACCAGCAGGACGTTGCCGGCTTCGTTTTGCTCGGCATGGTCGGCGATCAGGCGCGCACTGAAGTCGCTGTTCGGTGTCCACAGCAACTGGCCGCGCAGGCCTTGGCTGTCGGCGTCACCTAGGCGGCTGCCGTCTCGCAGGTTTTCCACGGAGCCATCGCTGGAGCTCTCGAACACATTGAGTCGACCGGCGAGCACGTCGCCCTGCAGCGGTCCGGAAATCGTCCCGCGATATTCCCGCAAACCGTGTTCACCGTAGCGGGCTTCCAGGTTGGCTTCGGGCTGGAACGTTGGCTGGCGGGTGATGATGTTCAGCGCGCCCGCCGTTGTGTTCTTGCCGAACAAGGTGCCTTGCGGCCCACGTAAAGTTTCGATGCGCTCGATGTCCATCATTTCGGTGAAGGCCATGCCTTGGCGTGCCTGATAAACGCCATCGACGTAAGTGCCGACGCTGCCTTCCAGGCCATCGTTGTAGGCGGTCGCGCCGAAGCCGCGCAGGCCGAAGCCGGCGTAGCGGGCGTCGTGGCCGGAAACAATCAAGCCGGGCACGCGCCGCTGGATGTCCTGGAGCCGGTGCAGACCGGCCTCGTCCAGTTGCTCGCCGTAGAGGACGTTGATCGGGATCGGCACGTGCTGTGGGTCTTCTTCGCGGCGCCGAGCGGTGACGGTGGTTTCGTCGAGCGTGAGGGCGGTGGGCGCCTCTTGTTCGGCATGCGCCGGCGCCCAGGGCAACACTGAAAAACTGCCAAGTAACAGCAGAAGGTAACCCAAACCTCGCATGCTATCGCTCCCAAGCCGTCGCGCGGCGTACCGTGTCTGGGCGGGCCAGTGCCTTGACCCACGCCAGCAGTTCACGGCTGTCGGCGGGTTTGAGCAGTACCGCGTCAAAGGCCAGATCCTTTGGATAGCTTTCCGGTCTGCGCGGCGGGATCGCTGAATAAAGCATCACCGGCAAATGGCGCCAGCGTTCGCGCACCTGGCATAGCAGTTCCCAGCCGTCCATGCCGGGCATCATCTGGTCGCTGATCAACAGGTCGACCGGCTGTTCTGCCAGGCAGGCCAAGGCGTCTTCGCCGTTTGCCGCCATGCTCACGTCGAAACCGTAGCCGGCCAGCAGGTCGTAGAGCCAGTCGCTGTTCTGCTCGACGTCGTCCACCAGCAGCACGTGCTTGCCCTGGCCGTCAAACGGCGTGGCGTTGTTATCGACGATGCCGTTTTCCAGGTCGTGTTCCTGGGCGCACTTCAGTTGCAGGCGAAAACTGAAGTGGCTGCCCTGCCCCGCCGCTTGCGGTTCGAGGCGGCTGTCCATGCGTTCCAGCAGTTGCGTGACGATGGACAGGCCCAGCCCGCTGCCTTCGTAGCGTTGCACGTTGTGGCCGCGGCGGAACGGTTGCAGCAGTTGTTCGAATTCTTGCGGGTCGATGCCGATACCGGTGTCGATCACGCTCAAGCGCAGCCCCACGGTATCGGCGCTTGTCCCTGGAAAAGCGCCCACTTGGAAACGGATCTGGCCGTTGCGGGTGAATTTTGCCGCGTTCGCCAGGAGGTTCATGAGGATCTGCCGCAGGCGTTTGAAATCGGCCTCTACGACTGGCGGCAAGTCGTCCGCCAAAACAGCCTCGAAGCGGTTGCCCTGGCGCGCGGCGAGAAAGCTCGCTTCATCGGCGATCTCTTTGAGGAAGCCGTACAGATAACCCGGCGCGAGGGTCAGTTGCATCTGCTCCAGCTCGCCACGGGAGAATTCGAGCATCTCGTCAATCAGCTCCAGTTGCTGGCGGGCGTTGCGCTCGATCGTCGCTTGATAGTCGCGGTTGGGCCCGGCGTGCAACAGGCGCGCGTAGTCGATGATGCGCACCAGGGGCGAGCGCAGGTCGTGGCTGATCCGCGCCATCAAGGCACTGCGCGCCGCGAGGGAGTCGCGCAACTGCGACGTGCGCAGCGCCACGGTGCTTTCCAGCCGCGCCTGCTCGGCTTGGCGTTGTTGTTCGAGGGTGGACAGGGCCTGTTTTTCCCGGTGGCGGCTGCGGCTGACTTCCATGATCAACGTGCACACCAGCAACGCTACACCCGGCAATGTAGACGATAAGCTGTGTTTGCTTTGCGGCGACTGCCAGGGCAATTGCTCCTGGGGGAAGAACAGCCGCATCAGCAGTTGCCCAAGCAAGAGCCCCGGCACCAGCCAGGCCATCCAGCTGTAGCTCAGTCGTCTGCGCCTGGCCATGAACAACGTGGCGAGCAGCACACCGTAGAAACTTTTCAGGGATATCTGGACGATCTGCGCACCCTGGACGGGATCGACTTTTAGCCACCAGAGTCGGCCAAGGATGCAACCCAACAGCGGCAGCCAATAGCTCCAGCCGATGATTCTGGGCAGGCGGGCAACCTGCAACAGCACGCGCATGTAGGCGAGGAAGAGTACGAACGAGGCCGCGCTGGCGCAGGTCAGTAGCTCGCGCGTCCAGCCGAGTGCGGTGGGCCAATAGATCAGATAGCCGTTGAGGATGCACGTCAGCAGGATGTAGCTCAGGACCGCGCCCGCGTTCACGCTCAGCAGTTGGGAGCGCAGGATCCAGCCGACGATGAAACCGAACGGGACAACCAGCAGGACAATGCCGAGGGTGAGCCCGTCGCTCAGGAAGGTCTGTTGTTGACTGCGCAGCAGCGCCGGTTCCGACCACAGTTCCGGCTCCAGCAACATCTGGAAATTGCTCGCCACGCGGATGAACAGCGTGGCGCTCTCCCCTGCTGGCAAAGAGACCGGGAACGCCGGCTGACGTGTCGCCGGCTGGGGCCATTCGGCCAAGGGATAAGCGCCACCGGCATGGGCATCCAGCCCCGGTTGATAGACGCGGAGGTCTTCCAGGCGCGGCGCGCCGACCACCAGCAGGCGCGAACACGCCGCAGTGCTTGAGTTGCTGAGCTGCAATTTCAACCAGAACGCGGAGCGGCTGTAGCCTTGGGTCGGCCAGCCTGGAGTGGCGGCGTTGAAACGTGTTTCGGGCAGTTGCGCGACGTCATCCAGGCTCAGGCTGGCCTGGGTGTCCTCGAAAATCTGTATCGCAGGCATCAGGTCCAGGTGATCAGCCGGGCAGATATCCACAGGCGCGGCGCGCAGCAAGCCTGTGGATAACAACGCTATCGTCAGCAATAAAAACTGTAGAAGCCGCATCAGGCGCGCCCGGCCGACTCGGTTTCGGTGATGCCCAGGGCTTGCTGGCGAAACTGGCTGGGCGTCATGCCGATTCGCTGACGGAAGGCCGTGGTAAAGTTGCAGGCGTTGCGAAAGCCCACCAGCTCGGCCACGTCCTGCACGCTCATCACGCTTTCGACGAGCAAATCCTGGCCACGCCGCAGTCGTGCGTCGCGAATGTAAGCGAATACGGTCAGCCCCAAATGCTCGCGAAAGATCCGCGAGAGACGTTTCTCGTGGGTGCCGACTTTTTGCGCCAGATGGGCCAGGGAGGGCATGTCATCAAGGAGGCCTTCAATCAACCGCATCGCGGCACGCAGGACGATCTCGTCGCCCTCCGGCTCCGGATCGACCGGGTTGTGTTGAGCGGTTGACGGCGCGCGCCAAGTCAATTGCAGGTGAATCTTGATACGCGCCAGCACTTCCTCGGGTGCGCAGGATTTGGGGATGTAATCCACCCCGCCCACGGTGAGCCCTTCCAGGCGTTCGATGGCGCTGTTGGCCGATGACAGAAACAGGATGGGCGTGTGCCGGGTCGCCGGGGCCTCGCGCAACAGCCGGCACAGGCTGAAACCGTTCATGTGCGGCATGTGCACGTCCAGCACGATCAAATCCGGACGCAAGGCCAGTGCCCGCTGATAACCCTGATGAGCATCGCTGGCCAGGGAAATACGCCAGGGTTGCGTCTTCAATAGGACGAGCGTCGCACGGATATCTTCCGGGACATCGTCGATCAGCAGAATATGCGGTGACTCGGACGACACCGCCGCGCCTCCAGCCATCGCCGCCCGCCTTTCGTATCGTCCGTCGTCCATTCGCTACGTTCTCTTATCGTGCGTTTACCAATTGATTGCCGCAAAGCAACAGTTATTGCAAAACCAATTGGTGGATCGGTAAAAATCGTTATACCGATAGCGGCAGGTGCGGCGAAGACTTGAAGGCGACAGGTTACCCATGGCCGCCTCATTGCCGACGGCCTATGCTGAGACGGTCTCACTTCGACAGGCAGGTTTCGATGATCCAGTGCAAACGCGCCTATGAAACAGCCAGCGCCGAGGATGGCGTGCGGGTTCTGGTGGACCGCTTGTGGCCGCGTAATTGCCGCAAGGATGCGTTGGCGATTGCTGAGTGGCTGCCGGAGGTTGGGCCTTCCCATGAGCTGCGCAAGGCGTTCAAGGCGAGGGTTGTTTCGTTTGAGCAGTTCAAAGTCGCCTATCGCAAGGAACTGGCCGCGCAGCCGCAGTGTTGGTGGCGGTTGGTGGATGTTGCACAAGGCGGCAACCTCACCCTGGTGTATGCCGCCAAATCCACGGTCGAGAACAATGCCGTGGTGTTGGCTGAATGGTTGGAGAATGAGGTGGAGAAACGGGCAGACGCGAGTTCACCGGTTTGCTATCGATTCGAGTTTCCGGGCCACTGATGTGAGCTGAATCCAATGCCGCTTAGTGGGGTGTTGCGGGCGCCTTCTGGAAATCACCAAACTCATCCTCGCTGTCGACCTCGACCTCGACCACGTGATCAAACTCCAACAGATAACTCTCGGTCACATGCCCGCCGGGAACGACGTAGCTCGCCAGCAGCGCGTGCAGGTCGTTACACAGATCGGTCCTCGATTGATAGACGCCGACACCGTAGTTGGGATCGAAGAGTCTCCCCGTCTGACCATCGTCAACTCGTGGTAAGGGCGCTAGCTCCCGCTCGACTGTACCGCAGGAGCTGTGTAGGAGCTGTCGAGTGCAACGAGGCTGCGATCTTTCCACTCCCCATCGAATCAAGAGCAAAAGATCAAGATCAAAAAATCGCAGCCCAGAGCGCGAGCAAGCGCCCTCGCCACAGGTTTGGGTCGCCCTTTAAACCTGTAGCAACCCACGAAACCCACGCGCCGCGTAATACGACTGCACGCCATTGTGGTAGATGAACACCCGGCCATAACGGTAGTCGCCAAAAATCGCCCCATCGAGCGAGCGAAGCGCTGGAGGGGTTGCCAGCCAACTGGATGTCTTGGCATCAAACTCGCCGAGTGTTTGCAAGGCTCGGTACTGGTCTTCCGTCAGCAGGGCAATGCCCATTTCTTCGGCCATTTCGACGGCACTGCCTTTAGGTTTGTTCTCCTTGCGTGCGTCCAGGGCGGCGCGGTCGTAGCAGAGGCTTCGGCGACCGGTCGGGCTTTCTTTGGCGCAATCGCAGAAGGTGACAGCGCCGGTTTTCGGATCGAGGCCGATCACGTCGGGCTCGCCTCCGCTGGCTTCCATGGCCTGGAGGGATTTTAGTGCGTTGGGGTTGGTTTCGAGCCGGCTTTGGACGTCGCCCCAAGAGATGCTTGGGTGGCGTTGGGGATTTTGGTCGAAGCGGCCCTTCAGGGTGTTGAGCAAGTTTTCTTGTTCTTGTTTTTTCATGGTCTTGAAATCCATTGATGGTCGGTTGCAGGCCCCGCGTTTTTTGCCCACCGGAGGCTAGAAAAAAGATCCGTTAAACACTTGGGCATTCTGGAATTTTGAGTGGCCCGCCACGGCGTTCGTGTATTGCTCGACCAGGTCATAGGTTCCAAGATCGATCAGTTCGATTGAGTTGGGCGCGGTGACTGATTTCGTCATCGGTTGAATGACCAGGCCTCTCACCAAGGGTGGGCCAGGGTTGATCAATGCATTGAGAATTTTGATCACCATGGCTGTTTTTGCGTAGACATCCGTCGTGGATGTGCTGGAAAGATTGGCGTTTTTCCCCAGCAAGCCAATCTAGGCAGTGAAAGGCCCAGCAAGGAGACATCTGCCACCCATACTTGGCTTCGTTGAGTTCAGCATCCACGCTGCCTTTGCATTCAACGATGATGTATTCCTCCACCACGCCGCTTTGCAGATTGCGTTTGACCCATATCTGGTCGATCCCATTGTTGCGCCCCGAAGACGCCTTACCGATTTTCATCTGGTATTCATTCCCGAGCACGGTAATCAGTAGCTTTGCCGCCGCATACTCCCCCCGGGTTTCGCTGCCAAAATGCACGGCGTTGGATTTCTCCAGGTTTTGGAAGTGGTTTTGAATCCGGTCTCCTGACTTTCGATCATGCACGGAGAACTTATGAGAGATGCCGCCGTATGTTTGTAGCCAGTTGTAAATCTTCGTTTGGGCGGCGGGGTCCGACTGGAGCAGATTCCAATAACTCAATGCAATCGGGTCAGGAATGGCTTGGCACAAGGCGGCTCTGCGCTCAATAACCTGCTCGGCTGCGTAGGTGGTAATCGGGTTGGTTGTTCCAAACACTTGCGCGACATCTGGGTGGTAGTAGCTACCTTTCGTGAACTGTTTGTCACGGGCTACCGCCTCCTTGATCTTCACGGCATCCTCGGTATCCAGCAATACCAGTTGATCCACCCGATCAGAATTCCCAGGGTCAGAGGGAATACCGTGCCTGTTGGTCATTTGATGTCGTATAGATCGCCATTCCTGCCCGTTGGTATTCACCTGCGTAATGCCAAGGCTCCCTATCGGGGTAAAGGGATAGCTGCCGGTCGTCAAGGTCAATGGTTTAGAGTCAAACTCGGTATCCGGCGTAAAAAACAATGTGGTTTTTTGACCGTCTCGCCGCTCTTTGGGGGCCAGCGCCAGGATTTTTTTATTCAGCGCTTCGTCTTGATTGGTGTAGTCGTTAAGGTGGTTCATTGGAATCCCTCCCGATGTTGCATCCAGAGCGAATACTTCACTCTAGACAGCGTATTTCGCACCGTCCAGCGAGGGACCTTGTTCCATATTGCCCGCCAAAATGAGGCCTGGAGTGCAGCCCAATGATTACAGAAAACGCTTCAGACTCGTCCCTGAGTTTTCGTCCAATCAACCTTGATCAGGACAGCGACGTTTGCGTGCATTTCTTTGAGGACATGCTGCTGTGTGCGTTTGGTTGCCCACAACAGCTTCACGGCCCCGAGGGTAGGCAGCGATACCTTCAGTCGCTGCAAAAAAAAACAGCCGAGGTGCCTGGCGGCGTTGTCCATGCCTGGGATGAAACACGGATTGCGGGGCAGATAGAGATGTCGCGGCTAAAGACAGCACCTGCCGTGGGTTACATCCACTTTTTCTATCTCACCCCTGAGTGGCGATCCCGCGGTGCTGGGAAGTTGCTGCTGGCTTACGCGACCAACTTTCTTGCAGGGCTGGGCTGCGAGCGAATGAGATTGTCGGTGAGCGAAACGAACCAGAGGGCGGCGCAGTTTTATAGTCACCATGGTTGGACGGATATCGGGCCCAGACAAGATAAGCCAGACTGCGCTTGCGCTTGATGGAAAAGCCGATTGGCTCGGCGCAAACGGCAACCATTTGATCAAGATTTTCCAGGAAGCCTTCAGCCTCGGTTGAATCATGTTTTTCGCACGGAATCAGAAGCATTGATAGCGTGCGGCATTTCTGTTCCAAACAGCGCGGGTTCGAGGTGGATGTGCCTGCGCCTTCGCGAGCAAGCTCCCACAGGGTTTTGTGTTGCGATAACATTCCAGCATCAATCGCTAAGGTGAAGTAACCCGTAGCGTCCATCACTGAACACATGAGGCCCGTATGAAAAACTTCACGATTCAACGTATTGACCACATCGTCCTGCGCGTAAAAGACATCGAGCGCAGCCTCGCTTTTTATACGTCGGTGCTTGGCTGTGAACTCAAGAAGCGTCGGGACGATCTAGGCATGGTTCATCTGGGCACCGGTGTTTCGATGATTGACCTGGTGGCCATCGACGGGCCTCTCGGTCGACAGGGAGGGCCGGCGGCCGGTAAGCAAGGGCACAATGTCGATCACCTCTGCCTGCGCATCGAGCCGTTTGATGAACAAGCCCTCCTCGCGCATTTGGCCTCGACCGGCCTGACCGTTGAGAAAGCGCAGATGCGCTATGGCGCGGAGGGCAAGGGCTGGTCGATCTACTGCTTCGATCCGGATGGCAATCAGATCGAGTTGAAGGGGCCAGCGCTGGAGCCCTGAGTTCAACAGGCTCGGAGCCCGCTCGCGCGCTTGCTGCGAACGCTGACACCGAGGCAAAACCATTGCACTTGCAATTACATTGCAAGGTGCAGTAGGGTCCCGGCATTACCCAATGCACGGAGCGCCTTGGTTCATGATCGGTTTTTCCACTTTCAAAAAAACACCTGACACAGGGCGAGCTGCTCAGGTATGCATCGAAAAAATCCGAACGTATACGGCTTGCGCATCTCCGCTCTACACCATGATCGATATTGCCAATCGATTGGAAAGTGATTCAGGTGCCGCCCAAAATATTTGGGTCATACGCACCCACCCGCAGTCGGACGACATAAAGCAATCCCGTATCAGCGCCTGGCCCCTGCGTTTCAGCGCCACAGCCCGCGCCAGTGAAAAACCATTGCTGTACCTGACCCGTTCCGCGACGTCGGCCGAGCTTTGCGCGCTGTCCAGTGAATCGGCCAACCGGGGCATTTTGTGCAATGACATAGAGACCTCGCCTTCGCGCTGGCCCAAGGGTGCCCATCCCTGGGTACCGCTCTGGTTGGTCGCCAACCCGCAATGCCTGCCGTTCGATCCCGCCAGCGGTGCCGAGGCGCACGCCATTGCCCTGGCGGCTTTGCAAAGTTTGTATGTAGAAGGCAATGACGGCTTTTACTACATGGCGCTTCACGACCAACCCGATGACTTCATCACGCCCACCGACCCCCTCTGCGCGAGCCAGGCCCTCAAGGGCATGTACAGGCTGGCCGAGATCGATACCGATTCAGCGCTCCCACGGGTGCGCTTGCTGGGTGCGGGGTTAGCCTTGCAGTCAGTGGTAGCTGCGGCGCACATGTTGCGCGACGACTGGGGCGTCGCCAGCGAATTGTGGAGTTGCCCCAGTTACACCCGTCTGGCCCGCGACGCAGATGAAGCGCAACGCTGGAATCGCTTGCATCCGGGGATACCGCGACAGTCAGCGCATTTGCTCGATTGCCTCGACACCGAAGACTGGCCGGTGGTGGCCGTGACCGGGTATGCCCAGCATGTCGCCGAGCAGATCGGAGCACATGTCAGATCACAGTTCGTGGCGCTCGGAGCTGGCTCGACCGGCCCCGCCATGGGCAAGGTGGATAAGCACTGGATCGTGGTGCTGGCCCTGCAAGCCTTGGTTCAGGAAGGCGCCATCACCCAGGCGCGTGTCGAACAAGCCATGGCGCGGTATCAGTTGCCATGAGCAGGTCGGCGTCAGCGCGCTCGTCCGCTGTTGCGCGCAGCACTGGCCGCTCGCTCCAGCGCGTCACTAAAGACGCGCTGCTGTGCGCCATCGAATTGCGACAAGAACAACTCGTCCACTGCCCCTTCGTAAATGTTCCACATCTTTTTGCGCAATACCTTCCCGTGCTCGGTGATGGCGGCGTATGCGCCTCGTCCGTCATCACTGGCGCGGCTGCGCGTGACCAGACCTTCGGCCTCCAGGCGGTCCACCAGGCGAGTGAGGTTGTAGCGCTCGATGGCCATGACGTCGGCCAGTTCACTCATGCGGCGTGCGCCGTCGGGGCCGCTTTCCAGGCCCCATAACGCGTCGTACCAAGCGTAGGCAGGCAGCCCGGCAGCGGCCAGGCGACGCTCTATTTCACGGATCAGGCAACGGTGGGCCCTGACGAATCTGAACCAGGTATCCGGCTCGCTGGAAGACATGCAGCACCTTTCTGATGAAATCGATTTAGTTGCAATTGTAGCGCGCGGCAGGCTAAGTTCTCATACATAGTTGCACATGCAACTACAAAATCTTGAAGGCTGGCGTCGACCCACGCC
The DNA here is from genome assembly GCF_963970515.1 of Pseudomonas sp. RL_5y_Pfl2_73. Lineage (NCBI taxonomy): Bacteria > Pseudomonadati > Pseudomonadota > Gammaproteobacteria > Pseudomonadales > Pseudomonadaceae > Pseudomonas > Pseudomonas sp. RL_5y_Pfl2_73. Next base: position 16,755 of record NZ_CAXAPD010000008.1, read on the forward strand.
CCTTAGTCAGGCACCAAACGACTCGGTGCTGCAGCACTGTCCAGGAGACGACAACGATGGCACAACAATCCATGTTTCTCGACGAGGATCCACAAGAGACTCGCGAGTGGCTCGAATCCATTGAATCGGTGGCGAGCGTCGAAGGGCGCCCTCGCGCCCACTACCTGATTGACCAGATGCTGGATTTCGACGCCAACCGCCATGGCGACTTTTACGGGCGCGTCACCACGCCCTACGTTAATACCATTCCACTCGACCGTCAGCAGCCTTATCCAGGCGACCTGACCATAGAACGCCGGATAAACGCCTACATCCGCTGGAACGCGTTGGCCATGGTGCTGCGCGCCGGCAAGCATTCGAACGTGGGCGGGCACATCGCCTCCTATGCCTCGGCGGCCGTTCTCTACGATGTGGGTTTCGAGCACTTCTTCCGTGGCCGCACCGAGCAGTTCGGTGGCGACATGGTGTACATCCAGGGCCACTCCTCGCCGGGCATCTACGGGCGCGCCTATCTGGAAGGCCGCCTGGACGAAACACAGTTGGACAACTTCCGCCGCGAGACCGACCGCGACGGTGTTTCATCCTATCCGCACCCAAGGCTCATGCCGGATTTCTGGCAATTCCCCACGGTATCCATGGGGCTCGGGCCGATCACCGCCGCGTACCAGGCGCGGTTCATGCGCTACCTGGAAGATCGTGGGCTGAAGGAACATCAGGGGCGCAAAGTCTGGGCGTTCCTCGGTGACGGTGAAATGGACCAGCCGGAATCGCTGGCGGCAATTTCCCTCGCGGGCCGGGAGAAGCTCGACAACATTATTTTTGTCGTCAACTGCAACCTACAGCGCCTCGACGGACCGGTACGCGGCAACAGCAAGGTGATCCAGGAATTCGAAAGCCTGTACCGCGCGGCCGGCTGGAACGTGATCAAGGTGATCTGGGGCAGCGGCTGGGATGCCCTGCTGGAAAAGGACAAGAGCGGTCTGCTGCGCCAACGGATGATGGAGTGCGTGGACGGTGACTATCAAAACTACAAATCCCAGAACGGCGCCTATGTGCGTGAGCATTTCTTCGGCAAATACCCCGAGTTGCAGGCGCTGGTCAGTGACCTGAGCGATGACGACATCTGGAAGCTGTCGCGCGGCGGCCATGACCCGGAGAAGGTCTACAACGCCTACACCGCCGCCATGCGCCACACCGGCGGGCCTACGGTTATCCTGGCGAAAACCGTGAAAGGCTTCGGTATGGGCGAAGCGGGTGAAGGCCAGAACATCAACCACCAACTCAAAAAGATGGGCGAGGACGCGGTCAAGGCGTTCCGTGATCGTTTCGGCCTGGACCTCACGGACGATCAGTTGGGCGACATGCCCTATCTCAAGCCCGCAGCGGACAGCGTCGAAGCCCTTTACCTGCAAGCCCGGCGCACTCAGTTGGGCGGCTACGTGCCTGCGCGCTTCAGTGCGGTGCAGACTTTGCAAATCCCGCCATTATCGACCCTGGATACCCAGCTCAAAGGCACCGGCGAGCGGGCGATCTCCACGACCATGGCCTTCGTGCGCATCCTCGGCACCCTGCTCAAGGACCCGAACATCGGCAAGCTGATCGTGCCAATCGTCCCGGACGAATCACGTACGTTCGGCATGGAAAGCCTATTCCGCCAGATCGGTATCCATTCCCATGTCGGCCAGTTGTACACGCCTCAGGACGCCGGCCAACTGAGCTATTACAAGGAAGCCAGGGACGGCCAGATCATGCAGGAAGGCCTGAACGAATCCGGCGGGATTTCTTCCTGGATCGCAGCGAGCACTTCCTACAGCACCCATGGTGTGATGACGGTGCCCTTCTACATTTTCTACTCGATGTTCGGCTTCCAGCGCGTCGGCGACCTCGCTTGGGCGGCAGGCGATGCCCGTGCCCGGGGGTTCCTGCTCGGAGCCACGTCCGGACGGACCACGCTGATGGGCGAAGGCCTGCAACATGACGATGGTCACAGCCATGTGCTGTCCTCCACCATCCCCTGCTGCGTGTCCTATGACCCGACCTATGCCTATGAACTGGCGGTGATCATCCAGGACGGCATGCGGCGAATGTATGTCGACAACGAGGACATTTATTACTACATCACACTGCTCAACGAAAACTACGCTCATCCGCCCATGCCCGAAGGGGTCGAGCAAGCTATTTTGAAAGGCATGTACCGGCTCTCAGCCCCTGCGCAGCCCATCGAAGGCAAGCATGTGCAACTCATGGGCTGCGGTTCGATCCTGCGCGAAGTCATCGCCGCCGCGCAGTTGCTGGAGCAGGACTTCGGCGTCAGCAGCGAAGTATGGAGCGTCACCAGCCTGACCGAACTGCGTCGGGACGGCCAGAATGCCGAACGCTGGAACCTGCTCCATCCACAGCAGACACCTCGTATCAGCCATGTTGAAAGCTGCCTGCTGGATAAACAGGGGCCAGTGGTGGTCGCGACCGACTACATGAAGATATTCGCTGACCAGATCCGCCCGTTCGTGCCCAAACGCCGCTTCGTGGCCTTGGGCACCGACGGCTTTGGCCAGTCTGACACTCGTGAATCGCTGCGCAGGTTCTTCGAAGTGGATCGCTATTTCATCGTATTGGCGGCCTTGAAGGCGCTGGCTGATGACGGGGGGATACCGCGGGAAAAAGTGGCCGAGGCGATTGTGCTTTATGGCATTGACCCGGAGAAGCAGAACCCGGCAGCGGTTTGAGCCCTTCCCTCTTGCAGCAGCGTCCCCGGGGGCGCTGCTGTGACCACCCAAGATCAAAAACTGTGGGAGGCGGTAACTGCGGAAGATAAACGCCCTGCCACAGGTTTTGTTCAGACTTCGCCTGCCTGGCTAGATCCGAGGTTTGCGTCGTCGACGCCAGACAATGCCCACCGCCGCAGCCACGCCCCCCGACATTGCCAAACAACCAGATCGCCAAGTTGCCGCTCTGGTCTGCTTCGTGCTCGTAGAACGGCCCGAAATAACGACCAACGGCCATGAACACCAAATTAAATGTGCCGACCGCCAACACGATGATCTGGAAGACGAGCCTAGCAGTCCCCCTCACCCCATGGATTCACTGGCCAGGGATTGAAAGCCAGTAGCCATCACCGCTCCTTTATGGTTTCCTGCCCCAGACACGGTTGTTGACTGAAACCTTTGGAAATGAGCCGTTTGTGATGTTTCAGCCCGACGCAAGGAAGGCTCTAGCGCAACCCGTCGAGACGAACAGCCGAATGGCGGTTTTTCCCGTTGAGCGTCGCCGACTAGTTGTTTTTCTGCCTAGACTCATCATTGTTCCGCCGTGCGCTGTGTTTTGAATGAGCCCGCACGAAAATATTAAAAAAAAAGAGGAAAGCCCGTAATGTTCAAACCTATCTGGAAAGCGCTCGCTTGCACATTGGCCCTTAGTGCGATGAGCACGGCCATGGCGGCAGATCCGGTGGTGATCAAGTTCTCCCATGTGGTCGCCGAACAAACACCAAAAGGCCAAGGCGCGCTGCTGTTCAAGAAACTGGTGGAAGAACGGTTGCCAGGCAAAGTAAAGGTTGATGTGTACCCCAACTCCTCGCTGTTCGGCGATGGCAAGGAAATGGAAGCCCTGCTGTTGGGGGACGTGCAGATCATCGCGCCATCGCTGGCCAAGTTCGAGCAATACACCAAGACCGTGCAGTTGTTCGATCTGCCGTTCCTGTTCGATGACATTTCCGCGGTGGACCGCTTCCAGTTGAGCCCTGAAGGCCAGAAGCTGCTCAAGTCCATGGAAAGCAAGAACATTACCGGCCTGGCTTATTGGCACAACGGCATGAAGCAGCTGTCGGCGAACAAACCGCTGCGTGAACCCAAGGATGCCCGCGGCCTGAAGTTCCGGGTACAGGCATCGGCCGTGCTGGAAGAACAATTCAAGGCCGTGAACGCCAACCCGCGCAAGATGAGCTTCGCCGAGGTCTATCAAGGGCTGCAGACTGGCGTAGTCAACGGTGCGGAAAACCCCTACTCGAACATCTACAGCCAGAAAATGCATGAAGTGCAGAAGTACATCACCGAATCCAACCACGGTGTACTCGACTACATGCTGATCACCAATACAAAGTTCTGGAATGGCCTGGACCCAGACGTTCGTACTGAACTGGACAAGATCATCAAAGAAGTCACGACTCAGGTGAACAAGGAAGCCGAGCAACTGAACCAGGACGCCAAGCAGAAGATCGTCGACGCCAAAACCACCGAGATCATTACCCTCACGCCGCAAGAGCGTGCCGAGTGGCGCGACAAGATGAAACCGGTATGGAAGAAGTTCGAAGGTGATATCGGCGCTGACCTGATCAAAGCCGCAGAAGCCTCCAACAAGGCCCAGTGATTGGTTGGCCGACGTTGCCACCCTGGCAGCGCCGGCCTGTCGTCCCCCACCAGGAGAGGTCACTCCATGAACGCCCTTCGGCGCACCTGGGAACACTTCGAGGAAGGTTTCATTGCCTTCCTTCTGGCCGCCATGACGTTGGTTACTTTCGTCTACGTGGTCCTCAACAATCTCTACAGCGTGTTCTACAGCCTCGGTGACAACTGGCCTGCCGCGAGCGAATCGATGTTCGCCATTGGCGACTCCGTCATGGGCATGGCCCAGGCGATGACCTGGAGCAGCTCTCTGACCAAGGCATTGTTTGGCTGGCTGATTTTTTTCGGGCTGTCGTACGGCGTGCGCACGGCCGGGCACATCGGCGTCGATGCGCTGGTGAAACTGGCGAGTAAACCGGTCCAGCGTTTCATTGGCGTCATCGCTTGCCTGTGCTGCCTCACCTACGCCGGGTTGCTGGCGGTGGCAAGTTTCGAATGGATCAACACCCTGATGATTGCCCAGATCGGCGCCGAGGATCTCGGCCATTACGGCATCATGCAGTGGCACATCGGGTTGATCGTGCCAGTAGGGTTCACTCTGGTGTTTATTCGTTTCGCCGAAATTCTCGTGCGCATCCTGATGAATCGCCAGACCGGCCTGGGCCTGGCCGATGAAGCGGCCGAAGCCATGAAGTTGACCGAGCACGAGGAAGACAAGCCATGACCATTGCCTTCCTGTTCATCGCACTGTTCGTGCTGATGCTCATCGGCGTGCCCATCGCCATATCGCTGGGGCTGGCCGGTTCGCTGACCATCATTTTCTTCAGCCCCGACTCGGTGCGCTCCCTGGCGATCAAGCTGTTCGAAACCTCCGAGCACTACACATTGCTGGCGATTCCGTTCTTCCTGCTGGCTGGCGCGTTCATGACCACGGGCGGCGTGGCGCGGCGGCTGATCGACTTTGCCAACGCCTGCGTCGGGCATATCCGTGGCGGCCTGGCGATTGCCGCGGTGCTGGCATGCATGTTGTTTGCCGCGTTGTCGGGCTCAAGTCCCGCGACAGTAGCGGCGGTCGGCTCCATCGCCATTGCCGGGATGGTGCGCTCGGGTTATCCACAGGCCTTTGGCGCAGGTATCGTGTGTAATGCCGGCACCCTGGGCATCCTGATTCCACCCTCGATCGTGATGGTGGTATACGCCGCGGCGACCGAAACATCAGTGGGCAAGTTGTTCATGGCCGGTGTAGTACCCGGCCTGCTGCTGGGGGTTTCACTGATGGTGGCGATCTACGTCGTCGCCGTGAAGAAAAACCTGCCAGCCATGCCCCGGGCGACGTTCCGTGAATGGTTGACCACCGCGCGCAAAGCGATCTGGGGTCTGTTGCTGATGGTCATCATCCTCGGCGGGATTTATTCCGGGATGTTCACCCCGACCGAAGCAGCCGCGATGGCGGCGGTGTATTCGGCGTTCATTGCGTTGTTCGTCTACAAGGACCTCACTTTTCGCGAGACACCGAAGGTGCTGCTGGAGTCGGCCAAGCTGAGCATCATGCTGATGTTCATCATCGCTAACGCCATGCTCTTCGCCCATGTGCTGACCACCGAGCAACTGCCGCAGCAAATCACGGCATGGGTGATCGAGGCCGGGTTAACGCCGGTGGCCTTCCTGCTGGTGGTGAACATTGTGCTGCTGATCGCCGGTGCGTTCATGGAGCCATCGGCGATCATCCTGATCCTGGCGCCAATCCTATTCCCCATCGCCATGAAGCTGGGCATCGACCCGATCCACCTGGGCATCATCATGGTGGTGAACCTGGAGATCGGCTTGATCACACCACCGGTGGGGCTGAACCTGTTCGTCACCTCGGCGGTAACCGGCATGTCCCTGCCCGCCACCATCCGTGCGGCCATGCCATGGTTGATGATTCTGCTGACGTTCCTGATGCTGATCACCTATGTGCCGTGGATCTCGATGGCGCTACCGAATTGGTTGGGGATGAATTAAGCCCGACAAACACACACTGCGTGGCGAAAGCGTAACGCGCCTCGCCACGCAGGTGTTGGGCCAAACACGGGTGTTGTGTCTTCGAATAATAAAAGGGAAGCCTAACAATGCTAATGCCTCTATGGAAAGCGCTCGTCTATACCTTGAGTTTCAGCCTGCTCGCAACGGCCACGGCGGCTGAACCGATCGTGATCAAGTTTTCCCATGTCGTGGCAGAACAAACGCCCAAGGGCCAGGGCGCGTTGAGGTTCAAGAAGCTGGTGGAGGAGCGCCTACCCGGCAAGGTGAGGGTCGAGGTGTATCCGCTCGCCACGTTGTATGGCGACGATAAAGAGATGGAGGCGTTGCTGTTGGGAGACGTGCAGATCATTGCGCGGTCGCTGGCCAAGTTCGACCAGTACACCAAGTCGGTGCAGTTGTTCGACTTGCCCTTCTTGTTCGACGACATCGCCGCAGTGGACCGCTTTCAGCGCAGCCCCAAGGGCCAGAAGCTGCTCAAATCCATGGAAAGCAAGAACATCACCGGCCTGGCCTATTGGCACAACGGTATGAAGCAGCTATCGGCCAACAAGCCGCTGCGCACCCCCGGGGATGCCCGCGGCCAGACGTTCCGGATACAGACATCCGCGGTGCTGCAGGAACAGTTCCAGGCAGTGGGCGCCAAAGCGCAACCGATGATTTTCTCAGTGGTGTACCAGGCCTTGCGCACCGGTTTGGTCAACGGCACGGAAAACACCTATTCGAACTTCTACAACCAGAAGCTCAACGAAGTGCAGAAATACGTCACCGAGTCCAACCACGGCATACTCGACTACATGCTGATCACCACCTCGGACTTCTGGAACGGCCTGCCGCCGGATATCCGCAGCGAACTGGACAAGATCGTGATCGAATCCACCGACTATGCCAACCAGGAAGCGGAGCGATTCAACCAGCAGGACAAGCAGCATGTGCTGGACGCCAAGACCACCGAGATCATTACCCTCACACCGGAGGAGCGTAGTGCCTGGCGCGAAAAAATGAAGCCGGTATGGGCGAAGTTTGAACAGGAGATCGGGCCGGATCTGATCAAGGCGGCTGAGGCTTCCAACAACGCCCAGTGATGCAACACGGTCCCGCTGGGCCTGTAGGAGCTGCCGAAGGCTGCGATCTTTCGCTTGAGACTCAAGTTTGGGGAAAAATCGCAGCCTCGTTGCACTCGACAGCTCCTACAGGCACCGTGGGAGCACACTTGCTCGCCACAAAGGCGGGGACCTACCTTCCCCTGCGACAAAGCACATTGCGTTATGATCCCCGCCTCTCTCTGTACAGAGCTTTTATCCGCGAATGCTGCCGTCCACTCCCGACACCACCACCCTGCCCCCCGTCCTGGTCGGCCCACTGTTGAGACGGCTGGAGCCCACCCGACTGGTGATGTGGCTAGTGGGCACGCAAACATTAACGCTGACGTTGCGCGTAGACGGCGTAGGCGATCTGGCACTGGATGCGTCGTGCTGCACTGTGGTGCCGGTGGGGCAGCGGGCGTTTGTGCATCTGATCGATGTGCGGCTCGACAATCCCCTGCCCCAGGACGTGGCGATCGACTACGACCTGCTGGTGGACGGCGCCCCCATTGCCGAGTGGGCGCCGCACCTGTTGTATGACGGCGCGCAGCGCCCGAACTTCATGTTGCATTCGCACATCGAGCAACTGGTCCACGGCTCCTGCCGCAAACCCCATTACCCAGCCAGCGACGGCCTGCTCTGTATCGACCGGCTGTTGGCGCAAGCCCCGGCGCGACGCCCGGCATTGCTGATGATGAGCGGCGACCAGGTCTATGCCGACGACGTCGCCGGGCCCATGTTGCGAGCGATTCATGCGCTGATCGAACGCTTGGGGCTGTTCGAGGAATGCCTGGACGGTGCCGTGGTGGCAGACAGCGCCAAGCTCTATCAGCACCCGGCCAGTTATTACCATCGTGCCGATTTGTTGCCCGCACTGGAGAGTAACGAAACCCTGCGCGAGCGTTTTTTCGGCGGGGCCCGCAAGCCGATTTTCACCAGCAGCAGCGCCGACAATCACCTGGTGACCTTCGCCGAGGTCATGGCGATGTACCTGCTGGTGTGGTCGCCGGTACCCTGGTCGTTGATCGCGGTGCAACGGCCTGAACTGACCGTCGAACGGCGCCAGCGCTACGACCTGGAACAACAGCACATCGACGCGTTCAAGACCGGGCTGGGCGGCGTGGCCCGGGTGTTTGCGCACCTGTCATGCCTGATGATTTTCGATGACCACGACATAACCGATGACTGGAATCTGTCTGCGCAGTGGGAGGAAACCGCCTACGGCCATCCGTTCTCCAAACGCATCATCGGCAACGCCCTGATCGCTTACATGCTCTGCCAGGGCTGGGGCAACAACCCGGATGCCTTCGCTGACGTACTCCCGAAAACCTTGGCCCTGAGCGACACCGCCCGGGACCGCTACCTCGACAGCGAGCCTCAGGACCAACTGATCGACACCCTGCTGGCTTTCCAGCAATGGCATTATGTGCTGCCGAGCACCCCTGCCCTGGTGGTACTCGACACCCGCACCCGTCGCTGGCGCAGCGAGAACAACCTCAAGCAGCCTTCCGGCCTTCTGGATTGGGAGGCCCTGAGCGAGTTGCAGCAAGAATTGTTGGATCACTCGTCGGCGATCATCGTCTCACCGGCGCCGATCTTCGGTGTGAAGCTGATCGAGACTGTGCAGCGGATGTTCAGTTGGTGCGGTTATCCGCTGCTAGTGGATGCGGAAAACTGGATGGCCCATCGCGGCGCTGCTCAGGTGATCCTGAATATTTTCCGTCACTCGCGTACACCGGGTAATTACGTGGTGCTGTCCGGGGACGTGCATTACTCCTTCGTTTACGAAGTATTGATCCCACACCGCAAGGGTGGCCCGCGCATCTGGCAGATCACCAGCAGCGGCATCAAAAATGAATTCCCCCCTGTGTTGCTGGAATGGTTCGATCGCCTGAACCGATGGCTCTACTCGCCGCGCTCGCCCCTGAACTGGTTCACCAAGCGCCGCAGCATGCGCATCGTCCCCCACACTCCGGAACACGCCGAGGCCGGTGAGCGGCTGTGGAACAGCGCAGGCATTGGCCAGGTATTCTTCAATGAACAGGGGCAGCCCGCGCAGATCTACCAACACAACGCCAACGGCCAACCGCCGACGCGCATGCGGCCTCCCAAATCCCCGCCGGCCTGAACGTTTGTGGGAGCGGGCTTGCTCGCGAAGGCGGTGTATCAGTCGCCAAACAAGATGCCTGACACTCAGCTTTCGCGAGCAAGCCCGCTCCCACAAGGGATAGAGGAGTGAAATCGGTTCAGAACGCCAATTGCAAGCTCTGCTGACCTTCAAGGCTGAGCAGCAACTGTTTCGCCGCCAGGCCGCCAGCGAAGCCGGTAAGGCTGCCGGAGCTGCCGATGACGCGGTGGCACGGGGCGATGATCGAGATGGGGTTGCGTCCATTGGCGGCGCCGACCGCCCGGACCGCGGTCGGTTGGCCGATCTGGATGGCGATGTCGCGGTAGCTGCGGGTTTCACCGAAGGGGATGGTCAACAGGGCTTGCCAGACCCGGATCTGGAAATCAGTCCCTGCGAAGTCCAGTTCCAGCTCGAAACGACAGCGCTGGCCGGCGAAGTACTCCAGCAACTGACGTTCGGTTTCCTTGAGGACCGGATGCTGGCTGTCCTCCTGCAAAGGTCCCAGGCGCACCCGATTGAGCCGCTCGTTTTCCCACAGGATGGCCGCCAACCGTGTCTCCCGGGCGACGAGGATCAGTTGGCCGACGGGTGATTGGATGGTTTTGTACTGGGGGAGCATCAAGCATTCCTTATCACGGGTTGAGCGTTTTTTAGCACAAAGACTTCTCACCCGACCCAAAACCTTGCTCAGCCCAACAACCCCAACGCCTTCGCCCGCGCCACCGCCTGGGTGCGGCGCTCGACGCCGAGTTTGCTGTTGATGTGGCTGGCGTGGGTCTTGACGGTGTGCAGCGAGATATACAACTGCTCGCTGATTTCCTGGTTCGAGCACCCTTGGGCAATCAACTGCAGCACCGCCCGCTCGCGGCTGCTGAGGGTTTCGACAGGCACCGTTGGGTCGGCAGACGGGGCCACCGTCGAGGGCAGGCGTTCGAGCAGATGCTCGCGCAAGGTGCCAGGGGGTGCCTGCAGCAGTTGTTCGCGCAACCATTCACGGTGCTCACCGAACAACCATTCGAAAGGCTGCAATACCCCACCGCTGGCGGCTTCGAAAGCCTGGGCCAGGGCGCGACGGGCTTCGGGTTCACGCCCGATGCTCAGCAGCAAAGCGACTTTCTGGTTGAGCGCCATCACGCTGAGCATCTGCCGGCCACTTTGCTGACCGTGTTCAAGCAAGGCATCGAGCCGCCCTTGCGCGAGTATTGGTTGGCCTCGGATGGATTCCAGCACCGCTTGTTGCAACTCGACATGCAGCGGCAGCTGCGGATGGAATTCCGGCGGCGCAGCGGCCCGTTCGCCCGTGTAGGTCTGGCCCAGCCGGGCCAGCCAGGCTTCGGCCAGCTCGGTGCGACCCTGGGCCAGCCAGAGTTCGCATTTGACCAGGGTGATCATCGCCAGATAGTAGATCGGCGGAACATCCCAGATGTGCATCAGGCGCTCGGCTTCAGCCAATTCGGCGAAGGCCCGGGCGAACTCGCCGCGGTAGCCCTCGATACGTGCGATCACGCAGTGACCGATCAGCACGCTGATGTCGCGGCAGGCGCGGGCTTCGGTGAGGCCCGCCTGCAGGCGCGCAAGGCCGGCCTGGGGTTGCATCCGCAAGGTCAGCAAAAAACCTTCGTACATGATCAAGCGCGCCCGCACCGCATAAAGCCGCTGGGGCGACAGCTTGTGCAAACGTTGCAGGCCCTGGTGCACTTCATCCAGCGCCCGCAGGATCTCTCCCCGTGCCTGCAGGCCCCGGGCACGATCGTAATGGGCCAGGGCCTCGAACAGTGGATTGCCGACCCGCTGTGCCAGCTCCAGGGAGTCACGGTTCAGGTTCCGGGCGCGCCACAGGTCGCCGTCGGCAATCGCCAGGTTCGACAACGTGGACAGGCACATCAGGCGCTGGCCGTAGCGTTTTTGCGGCAGGCTCTCCAACGCTTCGCTGCAATAACGCAGGGTGGCCTCACGGTCCCCCCGGCCACGAGCGACGATCCCGCTCAGGGCCAGCCATTGGGCGAGCATGGATTTTTGCGCGGTGGCCGAGGGGGCCGGCAGGAAACGACTCAAGTGCGCCGCCAGCTCTTCGGCAGCGTCCAGCTGGCAGGCCAGTCCCAACGCCCAGCTGTAGAGCACGATCAGCCGCGGGGTGCTGATGAGCAGGCTGTCGGGCAAGTCCATTTTCCAGCGCAGCAACATGCCGACGTTCTGCTCGGCCAGCAGTTGTTCCTCCGAAAGGTTCTGCACCAGGTTCGCCGCCACGTCCAGGTGCCCGGCCCGCAGCGCCTGCTCCACGGCTTCGTCGATCAGGCCTTGGGCGTTGAACCAGCGGCAGGCCCGCAAGTGCAGGGTCGCGGCCGGGACCATGGCCGGTGCGCTGGGGCGACTGCGCAGCAAGTCGGAAAACAAGTGGTGGTAGCGGTACCAATGGCCGTGCTCGTCCAGCGGAACCAGAAACACCTGGTGGGCCGCCAGGTAACGCAGGATTTCGGCGCTGTCATGGGCCTCGCGCACAGCGTCGCACAGCTCGCTGCAAAAGCGTTCCTGAGGGGCGGTGTCGTAGAGAAACGCCTGCACCTCGGTGGGCAGGCAGTCGATGACCTCTTCGAGCAGGTAATCGCGAATCAGCCCTTCGCCGCCGTGCAAGGCCTGGGGCAACAGGCCTTCGGTACCGGCTTCGGAGGCGGCCAGCAACCAGAAACGCAGCCCGGCCACCCAGCCTTCGCTGCGCTGGATAAGATTTTCCAGCGCCTCACCACGCAGCGAACTGCTGTGATGCTGGAGCAGGGTCAAGGCTTCGTCATGGGTCAGGCGCAGGTCCTGTTCATTGAGTTCGAGCAACTGCCGGGACAGGCGCAAGCGCGCCAAATGCCAGTCCGGGCGCTGGCGGCTGGTGACAAGGACTAGCAACCCGTCGGGCAGGTGATTGAGGAAAAATTGCAGGCAGCGATCCAGCACCGGACTTTGGGCCAGGTGGTAATCGTCGAGGACCAGCAGCAAGGGTTCGCGGGGCGATAAATGCGGGGACAGCTCGTCCAGCAGGCCATCGAGCCATTCTTCGAAGGCAAAGGGTTGATGACGCTGGCGCATTTTCAGCAGCCCCAGTGCCGGAGCGCCCAGTTGCGGGAAAAAAGCCTGGAGCCCTTCGAGCAGCCGCTCCAGGAAACGCCCCGGATCGTTGTCCCGGACACTGAGTCCCAGCCAAAGGCTTCGCCAATGGGTCGACAGGCTCTGGCAGAACTCCACCGCCAGGGAGCTTTTACCGAACCCCGCCGGGGCACTGACCAACAGCAACCTGCCGCCGAGCCCTGCGCTCAAGCGCTCGCACAACCGCGGCCGCACAACATGGCCGTCAGGCAAGGGCGGGCGGTAGAAACGCCCGCCCTGTACCACGATGGCTGCGCGGGCAGAATCCGCAAGTGAAGACAAATCAGTCATGGCCGGCTCTTGTTGAAATGCGGGTGGCGGCGTTGCAGATGTCCGCAGACTAGCGGTAAACGAGGAGGTATTGAAGGGAGTGCTACAAATGGCTACAAAAAGACTACAAGCCGACCGACTTGAAAAACTCAGGCCGCCACCGTTCTTGTGGCGAGGGAGCTTGCCCCCGCTGGTTTTTTGTAGGCGCTGGCGAAGCCTGCGATCTTTTGATTTTGATCTTGATCTTTATTTTTCACTTGCGACTCAACTGTCTGGGACAAGATCGCAGCCTCGTTGCACTCGACAGCTCCTACACAGCTCCTACACAGCTTCTACGCGGTGGCTAAAAGGCGCTGCCCGGCGGGAGCAAGCTCCTTTGGCACTGGGGGACTCAAAAAAAAGCCCCGAACCAGTCGGGGCGTTTCTTCGAGGATGCGGCCTCGGGTAAAGCGGTTTAGCGGATGCCCTGCTGACGCAGGGCGTTCGGGGTGAAATCGGCGGTGGTGGCGGTGAAGCCGAAGTCGTAGGCCGATTTCTCTTCGTTCTTCATACCCAGTGCCAGGTAGCGGCCGGACTGCAGGTCGTAGAGGGTTTCCAGGGCGTACCACGGTACTTGCTTGTCGTAGTAGTTCTCGGCATGGGCCTCGGCCACGCGCCACAGTTGACCACGGCCGTCGTAATGGTCGATCACCGCGGCTTGCCAGGTGTCTTCATCGATGAAGAAGTCACGCTTGGCGTAAATGTGGCGTTGGCCTTCCTTCAGCGTCGCGGTCACGTGCCAGACACGACGCAGCTCGTAGCGCGCCAGGTCCTGGTTGATGTGGCCGGCCTTGAGGATGTCGGCGTACTTGAGTTGCGGCGAATCGATCTTGTAGCTGTTAGAGGCGATGTACAGCTCTTTCTTGCCTTCCAGCTTCCAGTCGTAGCGATCCGGCGCGCCGTTGTACATGTCCAGGTTGTCAGAGGTACGCAGGCCGTCGGCAGCGGTACCCGGGCCGTCATAAGACACTTGCGGGGCACGGCGCACACGGCGCTGACCAGCGTTGTAGACCCACGCCGAACGCGGTTCCTTCACCTGATCGAGGGTTTCGTGCACCAGCAACACACCACCGGCCAAACGCGCCGGCGCGGTCACTTGCTGCTTGAAGTAGAACAGGATGTTGCCCGGATTGGCTGGATCGAAGTCCTTCATCTTGTCGCGGAACACGAACTGGTCGCGGAAGTACACCAGGCTGTACGAACCGTTGGGCTGTGGGGTGGCCTGGGTGACCAGGCGCGTCACGCTGCCGCCGCGATAGCGGGTGATGTGGTTCCAGATGACTTCCACGCCGCTCTGGGGAATCGGGAACGGCACGGCCGTCTCGAAGTTTTCCAGACCATTGCCGCCGGAAACCAGCTTGGTGTTGACCGCGTTTTTCTTGATGGAGGCGAACACCTCGTCCGGCACGGTGGCACCGCGATGGGTCGGGTAGACCGGCATCTTGAAGGTTTCCGGGTAACGCTTGAACATCGCGTACTGGCCCGGTGCGAGCTTGTCCTTGTACTGGTCGACGTTCTGCGCGGTGATGATGAACAGTGGTTTTTCACTGGCGTATGGATCGGCGAGGAAGCCCTTGCTGTCCACGGCACCGGCATTCTTGGCCATGGGTTTCCAGGCCGAGATCGAGCCGTCGGCATTGCCGGCCATCTCGGCACCCATCGGCGTCAGGCTCTTGCCGAGTTTGTCGGCCTCGGCGGCGGGCACTGCCGCCATGACGCTGGCAGCCAACAGGGAGAGCCCCAGAACACCGGCCTGCAATAGATTCTTTGTTATTTTCATAGTGTGTCGTCCTGAAATACGGTGCTTAGAAGGTCACGCCGACGCTGAGCGCCAGGAAGTCACGATCGTCCACAGTGCTGAAGTCGCCACCAAAGAAGTTGGTGTAGGCCAGGCTGGCGTTGTAGGTGTTCTGGTACTCGGCATCCAGCCCGAGGCTGACGGCTTTGCGGCCCTCTTCGAAGTTGCCGCCAGGGCCTGGCGAGTAGCCTTTGACGTCATGGGACCAGGCCACGTTGGGCTTGAGGTTCACACCGGCGAAGACGTCCGGGTATTCCCAGATGGCGCGCGCACGGTAGCCCCAGGAAGTGGCTGTGGTGAAGCCATCGTTGTTGCAGTTGGTGTTCAAGCCGGTACTGCCAGCCATGCCCCCGCCATTTCCGGTAGAGGTATTGAGCAGGCCGCAGGCGCCACCAGGAAGCTGCCCTGGGCCGAACACTGGATCACGGCCGTAACGAAGGTCGGATTTGCTTTCCAGGCCGCCCACATGGGTCACGCCAACTTCACCCACCAGGGTGAGACGGCTGGCGCCCATGACCTGGTCGAGGAAGTGCGTGAATGTGGTCTGGAACTGAGTGATCTCTTTACGACGATAGCCATGCAGATCCTGGCCCGGCACCCCGGTGAGCAGCGAAGCATTGCCCAGCACGGGACCACCCAGCGGACGAACCCCGGCAAACAGGATGTCCGTGGTGCTCAGTTGAACCGGCGCGTTCGGCCGATAGCTCAGCTCACCGCTCCATGCCGTGCCGGTGGGCAGAGTGGTGGAGAAGCTCAAGCCATACAGGCGTATGTCTTCTGGGTACTCGACAAAGTATTGAGAGTTGCCGGCGATGACCAGCGGAGCCAGAGGGCCAAGGAATGGCGCTGCGTTATAGACGGACTGTGGCGCACCGGTCGCACTGAAAATAGGCGCCCGGCTGTGGTAGTTCATGAAGTAGGCACCGAACTCGGTGTCCAGCGGCTCGAACATGTACTTCAGGGAAGCGCCCCATTGGCCAGTATCCCGAGCGTCACGGTCCGGTCCACGGCGCACCAACACACCTTCTTCGTTGATGTCTACGCCGTTAGCAGACAGCAATGGCAAGAATGCGCCAGGAATAGTGGATCGTTTGTTCAGCACCCGCAGATTATCCGAGCACCCATCCGCGATCACATCCGGCTGGGAGAAGAACGTCCCGCAGTTATCGACAACCGTCTGATCCCACTCAATTTGGTAGAACGCTTCGGCCGACAGGTTGTCGGTCAGGCTCTGGGAGACGTAGAACATGTTGACCGGGATCAGCCCTTCCTTGATCTCGGCACCGGGGCGACGGAACGCGGACACATCGACCGGGTTGATGGAGTTGATGCCGCCCTGGATGAAGGTACTTTCACCCCAGCTGACCACCTGCTTGCCCAGGCGGACCGAACCCGGCTGATCGGCAATGGCGTAGTTGTGATAGACGAACGCATCGAGGATCTGCCCGCCGGAAGACTTGGCGCCTTCCTTGCGATTGTTATCGCTGATGTCTTTGTACAGGCGATGTTCGTCTTTGAGCTCAAAGTCGTACCAGTACTTGCCGCGCACAAACACGCCGGTATCACCGTACTTCAGTTCCAGGTCATGGATACCCTTGAAGATCTTCGAGAAGGTTTCCCCACGCTTGAAATTCAAGTGGCCGTCATCGGAGGTCTGCGACAAGCCCTTGCCGCCGTTGTTGACACCGATCAGGTCCTTGTTGGCGTTTGCCGTGGACCAGCTCGCCCCCACCGACAGGGATGAGTCGAACTGACCTTCGATTTCACCGATGTTGAAACTGACGCCGAACGCTGGGCCGGCGAGCGAAGAGGCAAGGCTGACCGCCAAAGGCAGTTTTGCCCGGCGCCAGAACGTGGTTGCTGTGGTCATCGACGCTACTCCATGTGCTTTATTGTTATGGCAGACAGGATTTTCAAAGAACCCTTCCAACGGCTGGGAACGACACCTGCCGCCCTCCGTTCAAAGTTGCGCGCCCGTTTAGCACGTGCGTCCCGTTTTGAAAATTCTTACGCGGACTATAGCCAGCAGGTAGTACGGCTTGATCCCTCTAAAGTGTGATTTGCAGCCCTCGACCACTCTGGAACAGTCCTTTCGCCAGTCCGACAGATGCCGGCACGGCAAGGATGGCTGAAATTTTCGGTTTGACAAGGCAAGCGCTTGCTTGGTGGGGCTGCCGTGCCCTTTCGGGCACGGCAAAATGGCCTAAAGCGTGGAGAGGAAGGTGCTGTTGTTGCTCTGCCATTCGGTGATGTCGACGCGGATGCGCTTCTTGTCGAGCTTGCCGACGCTGGTCTTGGGAATTTCAGTAACAAGAGCGATTTGGCTCGGGATCGCCCACTTGCTCAAGTGCCCCTGCTCGACGAACGGCTTGAGGTGCTCCTTGAGTTCGCGAGCCCCGATCTGATGCCCTTCGCGAACGACCAGCAAGGCAAATGGTCGCTCACCCCACTGCGGATCGGGAATGCCGACCACTGCTACTTCGCGTACCGCCACGTGACGGCTGATGAGGTCTTCCAGGGCCAGGGAGGAGATCCATTCGCCACCGGTCTTGATCACATCCTTGATGCGGTCACGGATGTCGATGAAGCCCATGTTGTCCAGCGTGGCAACGTCACCGGTGTGCAGCCAGCCGCCGGCCCAGAGTTCGGCGCCCTTCTGCGGCTCGTTGAAATAGCCCTCGGTGAGCCACGGTGCCCGCAGCACCAGTTCGCCCTGAGTCTCGCCGTCGGCCGGCAGGAAACGCCCCTCGGTGTCGACGATCGCCGCCTCCACCAGCGGCCCCGGCACACCGGCCTTGATCCGGTAAGTGGTGCGTTCGTCTTCGCTGCCGGCCATCAGTTCATCGTTGAGGTGAGCGCAGGATACCAGCGGGCCCGTTTCCGACATGCCGTAGGCGGCAGTGAGCTGGATGCCCCGGGTCTTGGCCGCTTCGTACAGGCTGCGGTTCAGGGCGCTGCCACCGATGACGATTTTCCAACCGCTGAAATCGGTGTCCTGAGCCCCCTTGGCGCTGAGGATCATTTGCAGGATGGTCGGCACGCAATGGGAAAAGGTGACCTTTTCCTTGCGCCACAGCTGGACCAGGAATTCGGGATCGTAGCGACCTGGGTAAACCTGCTTGAGCCCGAGCATGGTCGCGACATAGGGCAGGCCCCAGGCGTGGACATGGAACATCGGCGTGATGGGCATGTACACGTCGTTGGTGCCCAGCAGCCGAACGCTGTCGATAGACCCCATGATGGTCGCCACGCCCATGGTGTGCAGCACCAGTTGCCGATGGGTGAAGTACACGCCCTTGGGGTTGCCGGTGGTGCCGGTGGTATAGAACGTGGTGGCGACGGAGTTTTCGTCGAAATCCTGGAAGTCGTAGCTGGGGGCGGCGGCGGCCAGCAATTGCTCGTATTCACCCACCAGGTTCGGCAGGTCAGCGGTTTTTTCCGGCAGGTCGGTCAGTAGCAGGGTCTTGTCCACCGTGGTCAGGTGCCCGGCAATCGCCTGGTACAAGCCGACGAACTCGCTGTTGACCAGCACGAAGCGGTCCTCGGCGTGGTTCATGGTGTAGACGATCTGCTCCGGTGACAGGCGCACGTTGATGGTGTGGATCACCGCGCCAATCATCGGGATCGCGAACATGCATTCCAAGTAGCGATGGCTGTCCCAGTCCATCACCGCCACGGTATCACCGGCCTTGACCCCCGCCTCGGTCAACACGTTGGCCAGCCGCGCGACCCGCTCTATCAGCGTCGGATAGCTGTAGCGCAACTGGTCACGGTAGATGATCTCGCGGGTTTTCTCGTAACGCGTGCCGGACATTAGCAGCCGCTTGATCAGCAGCGGGTATTGATAAGCGCCTTCGGCGGGAGGAATAACGCGAGTCTGCAACATAAGAGTCCCTTTTTCTGACTGCACGGTCTTGGCTGGAGTGAAGCACTCTAGAGTGCTTATACACGGATCAAATCAGCCAAAGGAATGATTTGATCAGCGTGCAAATACTAGCCTTGAGCCATCTTCCGGGACCTGCGCACACTCTGTAGGAGCTGGATCAATGCGCCTCGGTAAACGCCAGCTTCACCCCAATGGCGACGAGCACCGCGCCCATGGTCCGGTCGAACCAGTGGCCCATGCGCGCAAAACCGGCACGCACCCGTTGCTGGCTGAACAGCAGCGCCACCAGGCAGAACCAGGCGGCCGTCGCAACCGCCAGGTACACGCCGTAACCGGCCTGGACGGCCAACGGTGTGTGTGGGTTGATCACCACGGTGAACAGCGACAGGAAAAACAACGTGGCCTTGGGGTTCAGGCCATTGGTGACGAAGCCCGAGGTGAATGCGCCCCGGGCGGTACGCTCACCGGCCTCCTTGTGCAGGTTGTCCTCGGTGGGCTTGGCCGGTTGCGCCCGCAGTGCCTTGAAGCCGATGTACAGCAGGTACGCGGCGGCGGCCCACTTCAGCGCGTTGAACAGCACGATCGATTGCGACACGATCAGGCCGATACCCAACAGCGAATACCCTACGTGCAGGAAAATCGCTGTGCCGACGCCCAGCGCCGTCCACGTCCCGGCACGCCGGCCATGGGTCACGCTTTCGCGCACAACCACGGCAAAATCCGGCCCGGGGCTGGCAACGGCCAACAAGTGGATCAGGGCGACGGTGAGGAATTCGGTGAGGTACATGATGGAGCTCCTTGCGACAATCTTTTGTTGGATGAAATCCCATAACTGTGTAAGAGCCGTGTAGGTGCTGTGTAGGAGCTGTCGAGTGAAACGAGGCTGCGATCTTTCCCAATACACTTGAATCTCAAGCGAAAGATCAAAAGATCGCAGGCTTCGCCAGCTCCTACAGAGCCCAGCGCTTGCTCTCTCGCCACGGGTACACACCGCCATGGCCGCATTTCATCTGATAGGCTCGCCACATTACGCCTTCGGTTCTTGACATAAAAGGTACAGCTGATGACGAACACCGCTCGTGCAGTTTTCCTCGACCACCCTTCCCTTGACCTCGGCGATCTGAACCTGGGCCCGCTGCGCAACTGCTTCAGCGACCTGCAACTGTTTGCCCGGACCACGCCGGAGCAGGTCATCGAGCGGCTCAAGGGCGCCACCGTGGCGATCACCAACAAGATCGTGATCGATGCACAGGCCATGGCGGCCAGCCCCGAACTGAAGTTGATCCTGATCAGCGCCACCGGCACCAACAATGTCGACCTGGCCGCCGCCCGCAGCCATGGCATCACGGTGTGCAATTGCCAGGGTTACGGCACACCGTCGGTGGCCCAGCATACGATCATGCTGTTGCTGAACCTGGCGACGCGCCTGGCCGATTATCAAAAAGCAGTGGGTGAAGGTCGTTGGCAGCAGGCTTCGCAGTTCTGTCTGCTGGACTATCCGATTGTCGAACTGGAAGGCAAGACCCTGGGCCTGCTGGGCCATGGCGAATTGGGCAGTGCCGTCGGGCGGTTGGCCGAAGCCTTTGGCATGCGTGTGCTGCTGGGGCAGATCCCCGGGCGCCCGGCCCGTCCCGACCGCTTGCCGCTGGAGCAGTTGTTGCCGCAGGTCGATGCCCTGACCCTGCACTGCCCGCTCAACGAGCACACTCGGAACTTCATCGGCGCCCGCGAACTGGCGCAGCTCAAGCCCGGTGCATTCGTGGTCAACACCGCCCGTGGCGGCCTGATCGACGAACAGGCCCTGGCCGAAGCCCTGCGCAACGGTCACTTGGGGGGCGCCGCCACCGACGTGCTCAGCGTGGAGCCGCCGACCCAAGGCAACCCGCTGCTGGCCGGCGATATTCCCCGCTTGATCGTCACACCGCACAACGCCTGGGGCAGCCGCGAGGCGCGGCAACGGATCGTCGGGCAAATGAGCGAAAACGCCCAGGGCTTTTTCAGCGGTACAGCGCGGCGGGTCGTCAGTTGATAAACTGCCGCACTTTTTCTCAAGGAACAGACCATGGATCCGCGCAGTGAAGTACTGCTTCGTCAGGCCGAGTTATTCCAGGGTTCGGTCTTGCTGGCCGGCCTGCCCGCTGACGATCTGCTCGGCCGTTTGCCAGAGGCTCATGGCTGGTGCTGGCATGCCGGGGATCAGGCGGCGCTGGACGCTCGCTTCCCCGAGCGCTGCCACTTTGGCGTGAACGTACCCGAGCATGGGTTCGACACCGCCGTGGTGTTCCTGCCCAAAGCCAAGGACTTGACCGACTACATCCTCAATGCCGTGGCGGCGCGCCTGGCCGGGCGCGAGGTGTACCTGGTGGGGGAAAAGCGCAGCGGCATCGAAGGGGCGTCCAAACAGCTCAACCCGTTCGGCAAGCCGCGCAAGCTCGACAGTGCGCGGCATTGCCAACTGTGGCAGGTCACCGTCGCCAACGCGCCCGAGGCCATGCCCCTGGAAAGCCTGGCCCAGACCTACGAATTGCCCCTGGCCGAAGGCCCGCTGAAGGTCATCAGCCTGCCAGGGGTGTTCAGCCATGGTCGCCTGGACCGCGGCAGTGCGCTGCTGTTGGAACACCTGGATAAACTGCCCAGCGGGCATTTGCTGGACTTCGGCTGCGGTGCCGGGGTGCTGGGGGCGGCGGTCAAGCGGCGCTATCCGCACAATACCGTCACCCTGTTGGACGTCGACGCATTCGCCGCCGCCAGCAGTCGCCTGACCCTGGCCGCCAACGGCCTGGAGGCCGAGGTGCTTACCGGTGACGGCATCGACGCCGCGCCGATGGGCTTGAGCGCGATCCTGAGTAACCCACCGTTCCATGTCGGCGTGCACACCGATTACCACGCCACGGAAAATCTGCTGCGAAAAGCGGCCAAACATCTAAAAAACGGTGGAGAACTGCGGCTGGTTGCCAATAGTTTCCTCAAGTACCAGCCGCTGATCGAGGAGCATTTGGGCGTCTGCGCCATCAAGGCCGAAGGCCAGGGCTTTCGCATCTACCGGGCCAAGCGCGGTTGAAATCTTTTAGGAAACAGCACTTGCTCAATCGAATTTGCCTAGGCAGAATCCGCTCCGTCCTAGGGGAGTAGTCTCCCGCGAGCGTCATGCTCGCCCGGCATACGTCAACATACTTGGTCAGCAGACCATGGCGTATGCGGCCCAAGCGTCCACGCAGATGGTCGCTGGGTTTGACAAGACCTATGACACGCACACCTTACCCGGGGCGGGAAGGCTGTACGTGTCATAGCCGTGTCGACCCGCCCCTTTAGGAACTCCTGATGCTGGACTCACTCCTCGTACCTACCGCTATCGTTGCGCTGGCCGAAATCGGCGACAAGACGCAATTGCTCGCGCTTATCCTGGCCGCTCGCTTTCGCAAACCCTGGCCGATCATCGCCGGCATCATTGCCGCAACACTCGCCAACCACGCAGCCGCCGGGGCCGTAGGGGCCTGGGTCAGCGGTTTTTTCTCCAATGCGGTGTTGCACTGGGTATTGGCGGCAAGCTTCACGGCCACGGCGCTGTGGACCCTGGTCCCGGACAAACTGGACGATGAGGAAGCGAACACGGCCCGCAAGTTCGGCCCGTTCCTGACCACGCTGATTGCATTCTTCCTGGCGGAAATCGGCGACAAGACGCAGATCGCCACGGTGATGCTCGCCGCGCAATACCCGGAGTTGTGGCTGGTGATCATCGGCACCACTTTGGGCATGTTGATTGCCAACGTGCCGGTGGTCCTGGCGGGCAATTTCGCCGCCGAGAAGCTGCCCCTGGCCCTGATCCGCCGCCTGGCCGCCTCGGCATTCTTCGTCCTGGCGATCGTGGCGGTGTACAAGGCGATGCAGAGTAGTGGATGGGTTTGACCTTCTGTCACACCTTGGGCAGAGGATAACGGTGGGAGCATAGCGTGCTCGCGATAAACGACGACGCGGCCTGATTGACGTCTGCCTCGCCCCTGTCGCGAGCAAGTTCTGCTCCCACAACGATGCTTACTTCTTGGCCTGCTGATACAGCGGCATCACCTTCGGAATCGCCGCCTGCAACGAAGCGATACGGCTGCTCGACGACGGGTGGGTGCTCATGAACTCTGGTGGCGCGCCTTCCGAGGCCTTGGCCATCTTGTTCCACAAGGTGATCGCCGCGTTCGGGTCGTAGCCGGCGCGGGCGGCCAGTTCGAGACCGATGAGGTCGGCTTCGTTCTCGTTGCCGCGGCTGTTGGGCAAGGTCATGCCGTAGTTGGCGACGGTGTCGGCCAGCGCCAGGCTGTCCTGGCCCAGGCCGAACAAGGCGCCAGCGCCCTGCTTGGCCATCTCGATGCCATAGGCCTTGGACATCGCTTCGCGCCCGTGCTCGCGCAGGGCGTGGGCGATTTCGTGGCCCATGATCGCGGCGATTTCAGCGTCGGTCAGCTTCAACTTGTCGATCAGACCGGTGTAGAACATGATCTTGCCGCCAGGACCGCAATTGGCGTTGAGCTCATCGCTCTTGATCAGGTTCACTTCCCATTTCCACTGCGCCGAATCCGGGCGGAACACAGGCGCCTGGACAATCAAGCGGTCGGCAATGACCTGGATGCGCTTGGCATCCTTACTGGTCTTGTCCAGCACGCCCTGGGCGCTCGCCTCACCCATCGTCTTCTGGTAGGACTGGGCGTACATCTGGTTGACCTCATCGGTCGACAGCATGCTGAACATGTACTGCTTGCGTTCCACCCCCACGGCTCCGCCGCTGGTGGTATTGACCGACTGGCAACCGGCGAGCAGCAGAGCCGCGCTCAGAGCACTCACCATCAATGTCTTGTTCATATAAAAGAAGCTCCCTGGAAACGTGGGCGTATCCTAGGCCTTGATTTGTATCAGCGCCAGATACACAACGAGCGATTAGCGTTTTTTTCGGACAGACCCCACACGAGCCATTTACGACACTCACGCAGCTAAAACAGTCAGCCGACGAACAGCGCCTCATGCCGCGCCACAGAAATGCCGATAACTGATCCAGACGTCATTTACGCGTCCGGAGCCTTTATGAAATTCAGATCGATCCAGTTTTCCGTGGCAGCCCTGGCCGGTGCCATTGTGCTCAGCGTGGTGGCCGCCCTTGTGCTGTACGCGCTGTTTGCCGGCGCGCGCACCCAGGACATGGTGCAACAGCGGACCAAGGCACAGTTCGAACAACTCATCGAACAACGCCTCAGGGCCCTGGCCCGTACCCAGGCCAGCCTGATCCAGCGGGAACTGGAAGCCCCGTTGCTGCTCGCCCGTGGCCTGGCCACCAGCAACGCCTTGATGGGCATGAACGGCACGGACGGCAACCCGCAACTGAAGGTGCCCCGCGAGCAAATGATCAGCCTGTTGCGCGAAACCGTGGTGCGCAACCCGAAGATCCTCGGCGCCTACATCGCCTGGGAGCCGAACGCCATCGACCACGACGATGCTAATTATGTGAACAGCCAGGTGGTGGGCATGGAAACCAACGGGCGTTTCCTGCCGTGGTGGTTCCGTAACCAGGACGGCTCCCTGGGCCTGGAAAAACTCGCCGATGTAACCGACCAGAAACTGCTTTCCACCGGCATCCGCGCCAGTGAGTACTACCTGTGCTCCCGGGACAGCAAGAAAGCCTGCGTGATCGACCCGGCGCCCTATCGCGTTGGCAGCACGATGACCATGCTCGCCTCGTTCATCGAACCGATCATGATCGATGGCAAGTTCCAGGGCATCGTCGGCGCCGACCTGTCAGTGAACTTCATCCAGGACATGCTCGTGGCCGCCGATGGCAAGTTGTACGACGGCGCCGGGGAAATGGCCTTGCTCTCCAGCAACAACCGACTGGTGGCCTTCACCAAGGACCCGAGCAAACTCGGGGAAAAGGCCAGTGACCTACTGGACGCCAGTGCTCTGGATAACCTCGCCAGGCTGAGCATTGGCGAAGTGCGCTACGACATCGACGAAGAACACGGGCATATCGAGGTGTACATGCCGTTCGGCATCGGCGAGACCAACGCTCGCTGGACGCTGATGTTGCAGCTGCCGCTGAACGCGGTCATGGCCGACTTGCAGGCGCTGCAGAAAGACCTCGACCAACAGCGCCAGACCGACATCTTCGGCATGGCAATGGTGGGCCTGGTGATTGCCGGCATCGGTCTGCTGGTGATCTGGCTGGTGGGCCACGGCATTGCCAGGCCGCTCAAGCAAATGGTGGCGATGCTCGATGACATCGCCCAGGGCGAGGGCGACCTGACCCGTCGCCTGGTCAGCGACCGCGCCGATGAATTGGGGGCGATCGCCAGGGGCTTCAACACCTTCCTGAGCAAGTTGCAGGGCATGATCACTCAGGTGGTGACGTCGGTGCAGAGCGTCAGCGATTCGTCGGAGCACACCGCCGATATCGCGATCCGCACCAACCAGGGCGTGCACAAGCAGATGTCGGAGATCGATCAGGTCGCCACGGCCGTGCACGAAATGACTGCCACCGCCCAGGACGTGGCCCGTAACGCGACCCAAGCCGCCAGCCATGCAGACCAGGCTGCCAGCCAGGGCATGCAGATCGTGCGGGACACCTCCACCTCCATTGGTGCCCTGGCCGTGGAAATCGGCAAGGCGGTGGGTGTGGTGCAGACCCTGGCCAAGGACAGCGAGAACATCAACGCGATCCTCACCGCCATCCGCGGGATCGCCGAGCAGACCAACCTGCTGGCCCTCAACGCGGCCATCGAAGCCGCCCGGGCCGGTGAACAGGGCCGTGGTTTCGCGGTGGTCGCCGATGAAGTGCGCAACCTGGCGCAAAAGACGCAACAGGCGACCGAAGAAATCCAGACGATGATCCAACAGTTACAACAAGGCACCCGGGACGTGGTGCGGGTGATGGAAGACAGCCAGCACCGTACCGACGAAAGCGTGCAGCATGCGGCGAAAGCGGCCCAGGCCCTGGAAACGATCACCCAGGCCGTGTCGGTGATCAACGACATGAACACCCAGATCGCCAGCGCTGCCGAAGAACAAAGCGCCGTAGCCGATGACATCAATCGTAACGTGATCAACATCGGGCAAGTAGCGAACGAGGTAGCCAGCGGCGCCGACGAGTCCAGTGCGGCCAGCGCCGGATTGACCAAATTGGCGGAGCAGCAGCGGCGGTTGATCAATCAGTTCAGGGTCTGATCCAAAGGCCCCATCGCGAGCAAGCTCGCACAGGGGGATGTGCACTGGAACGCCGATTTTGTGAACGCCACAAAACAACTGTGGGAGCGGGCTTGCCCGCGAAGGCGTCAGTCCAGCCAACATTGAGGTGACTGACACTACGCCTTCGCGAGCAAGCTTTGCTCCCACAGGTTCAATGCAGGGGTTTAGAGTTCGCCAAGGGCTTCGATCAGCGCTTGGTTCTGCTCCGGTGTACCGATGCTGATCCGCAGGAACTGGGCAATCCGCTCCTGTTTGAAGTGCCGCACGATCACACCCTGCTCCCGCAGTTTCGCTGCCAACCCTGCCGCATCGTGCCGGGGGTGGCGGGCGAAGATGAAATTGGCCGCCGAGGGCAGCACTTCAAAGCCCTTGGCTTGCAGTTGGGCCACGACCCATTCACGGTGCTCAATGACCAACTGGCAGGTCCGGTCGAAATGCTCGCGATCATCGAACGCCGCCGCGCCGCCGACATTCGCCAAGCGATCCAACGGGTAGGAGTTGAAGCTGTTCTTGATCCGCTCCAGCGCTTCGATCAGGTCCGGATGGCCCACCGCCAAGCCCACGCGCAGCCCCGCCAGGGAGCGGGACTTGGACAGGGTCTGGGTCACCAGCAGGTTCGGATAGCGATCCACCAGGCTGATGGCCGTCTCGCCGCCGAAGTCGATATAGGCCTCGTCGACCACCACCACCGAGTCTGGGCTGGCCTTGAGGATCTGCTCGACCGCCTCCAGCGCCAGCAGGCAGCCGGTCGGCGCATTCGGGTTGGGGAAAATGATCCCGCCATTGGGTTTGGCGTAGTCTGCCGGGTCGATCCGGAACTGCTCATCCAACGGCACCGTATCGAACTGGATGCCGTACAGCCCGCAATATACGGGGTAGAAGCTGTAGCTGATGTCCGGGAACAACAGCGGCCGGTCGTGCTGCAACAGGCCGTGAAAAATATGCGCCAGTACTTCATCCGAACCGTTACCCAGGAACACCTGATTGCTCTGCACGCCGTAATAGCGGGCCACGGCGCTTTTCAGCAGGTCGCTGTTGGGATCTGGGTACAGGCGTAGATTATCGCTCAGCTCGCCCTGCATCGCCGCCAGGGCCTTGGGCGATGGGCCGTAGGGGTTCTCGTTGGTGTTGAGCTTGACCAACCGGGTCAGCTTCGGCTGTTCACCCGGCACGTAGGGCACCAGGTTCTTGACGAACGGGCTCCAGAATTTACTCATTTCAGTTCCCCTGCCCTTCGATGGATGGCTCGTCAAGAATGCGGTACTCGGCACTGCGCGCGTGAGCGCTCAGCGATTCGCCACGGGCCAGCACCGAAGCAGTCTTGCCCAGTTCGGATGCGCCCTGCTCGGAGCAGAAGATGATCGACGAACGTTTCTGGAAGTCATACACCCCCAGCGGCGACGAGAAGCGCGCGGTGCCGGAAGTCGGCAGCACGTGGTTGGGGCCTGCGCAATAGTCACCCAGGGCCTCACTGGTGTGGCGCCCCATGAAGATCGCACCGGCGTGACGAATCTGCGGCAACCAGGCCTGCGGGTCGGCGACCGACAGTTCCAGGTGTTCCGGTGCGATGCGGTTGGCGACTTCGATGGCCTGGGCCATGTCATCGACCTTGATCAGCGCACCACGACCATTGATCGAAGTGTTGATGATCTCGGCGCGGTCCATGGTCGGCAGCAGCTTGTCGATGCTGGCGGCGACCTTGTCGAGGAACTCGGCGTCCGGGCTGACCAGGATCGCTTGGGCATCTTCGTCGTGCTCGGCCTGGGAAAACAGGTCCATGGCGATCCAGTCCGGGTCGGTCTGGCCGTCGCACACCACAAGGATTTCCGAGGGGCCGGCGATCATGTCGATACCGACCTGGCCAAACACGTGGCGCTTGGCGGTGGCGACATAGATATTGCCCGGCCCGACCACTTTGTCGACCCGCGGCACGCTTTCGGTGCCATAAGCCAACGCAGCCACGGCCTGCGCACCGCCGATGGTGAACACTCGGTCCACGCCAGCGATGCAGGCGGCGGCCAGCACCAGTTCGTTGATTTCACCGCGCGGGGTCGGGACGACCATGACCACTTCGGTCACGCCGGCGACCTTGGCCGGAATGGCATTCATCAGCACCGAGGACGGATAGGACGCCTTGCCACCCGGCACGTATAGGCCAGCGCGGTCCAGCGGCGTGACCTTCTGGCCCAGCACCGTGCCGTCGGCTTCGGTGTAGCTCCAGGAATCCTGTTTCTGCCTTTCGTGATAGTCGCGCACCCGGGACGCGGCTTTTTCCAGGGCTTCGCGCTGGGGGGCGGTGATCCGGGTCAGGGCCAGTTCCAGGCGCTCGCGCGGCAGGATCAGGTCGGCCATGGACGCCACTTGCAGGCCGTCGAACTTCTGGGTGAATTCCACCAGGGCCGCATCGCCACGCTCGCGCACAGCCTTGATGATATCCAGCACCCGCTGATTGACCGAATCGTCAGACACGCTTTCCCAGCTCAGCAGATGATCCAGATGATGTGCAAAATCCGGGTCGGCAGCGTTGAGTCGGCGAATCGAAGTGGGAGCGGTCATAGCGAGGGCCTCATTAATGGCAAATGCTCAGGCGCCCTAAGCTACCAGTCCATTCGCGTGGGCACCTGAGAAAATTGGCTATGACACGGATAGACGGGCGCGACTCAAGGTCGCGCAGGTGAATCAGCCGCGGTGTCGCGATTCCACTGCCTTGCGCAGGGTATCGATCAGAGCCTGGATACGGGCGTGCTGCATTTTCATCGAAGCCTTGTTGACGATCAGCCGGGAGGTGATGTCAGCGATGAAATCCTGGGGCTCCAGACCATTGGCCCGCAGGGTGTTGCCAGTGTCGACCACGTCGATGATCTTGTCCGCCAGGCCGATCAGCGGCGCCAGTTCCATCGAACCGTACAACTTGATGATATCGACCTGACGGCCCTGCTCGGCGTAATAACGCTTGGCAACGTTGACGAACTTGGTCGCCACGCGCAAACGCCCCTTGGGCTCCGACGCGCCTACTTTACCCGCGGTCATCAGCTTGCAGCGGGCAATCTGCAGGTCCAGGGGCTCGTACAGGCCCTGGCCGCCGTATTCCATCAGCACGTCTTTGCCGGCAACGCCCAGGTCGGCGGCGCCATGTTCCACGTAGGTCGGCACATCGGTGGCACGCACGATCAGCAAGCGCACATCGGCCTGGGTCGTGGGGATGATCAGCTTGCGGCTCTTGTCCGGATTCTCGGTCGGCACGATGCCCGCTTCAGCCAGAAGCGGCAGGGTGTCGTCAAGGATGCGGCCCTTGGACAGTGCGATGGTCAACATGGGAAACGTCAGTCCTTATCAAGGTACTCATGCCCGGTCGCAAGCGGCGCCGGACACACATCGAGGGCGCAAACACCCTCGACCTGAAACGAAATCAACGGGCACGTCCTTGTGCCCATGCAGCCGGAACTAGCCCGGTACGCGGCGGATCTTGGCGCCGAGCATCTGCAGTTTTTCCTCGATGCACTCGTAGCCACGGTCGATGTGGTAGATGCGGTCGATCAGGGTATCACCTTCGGCAACCAGGGCCGAGATCACCAGGCTGGCCGAGGCCCGCAGATCGGTAGCCATCACTGGCGCGCCCTTGAGCTTCTCGGTCCCCGTGACGATGGCCGTGTTGCCTTCGACCTGGATCTTGGCGCCCATGCGGTGCAGTTCGTAGACATGCATGAAGCGGTTTTCGAAGATCGTCTCGATCACCGCGCCCGTGCCTTCGGCAATGGCGTTGAGGGAGATGAACTGCGCCTGCATGTCGGTCGGGAACGCCGGATACGGTGCGGTCCGCACGTTGACGGCTTTTGGCCGCTTGCCGTGCATGTTCACTTCGATCCAGTCTTCGCCGCAGGTGACTTCGGCACCGGCTTCCTTGAGTTTCTCAAGGACGGCTTCAAGGATGGTCGGATCGGTGTCCTTGACCTTGACGCGGCCACCGGTGACGGCAGCGGCCACCAGATAGGTACCGGTTTCGATCCGGTCCGGCATCACTCTGTAGGTGGCCGAATGCAGGCGCTCGACGCCATCGATGGTGATGGTGTCGGTGCCGGCACCGCTGATCTTGGCGCCCATGGCGATCAGGAAGTTCGCCAAGTCGACCACTTCAGGCTCACGCGCGGCGTTTTGCAGCACGCTGCGGCCCCTGGCCAGTGCGGCGGCCATCATGATGTTCTCGGTACCGGTCACGCTGACGGTATCGAAGAAGAAGTGTGCGCCGCGCAAGCCCCCTTCCGGCGCCTTGGCCTTGATGTAGCCGCCTTCGACGTCGATCACCGCGCCCATGGCTTCAAGGCCGCGAATGTGCAGGTCCACCGGACGCGAGCCAATGGCACAACCGCCAGGCAAGGCAACTTCGGCTTCACCGAAACGGGCGACCATCGGGCCCAACACCAGGATCGACGCACGCATGGTCTTCACCAACTCGTACGGGGCGACCAGGGTCTTGATGGTGCGCGGGTCGATCTCGACGCTGAGCTTCTCGTCGATCACCGGCTCAATGCCCATGCGACCGAACAGCTCGATCATCGTGGTGATGTCGTGCAGGTGCGGCAGGTTGGCCACGGTCACCGGGCCATCGCACAGCAGAGTCGCGGCCAGGATCGGCAGGGCGGAGTTCTTTGCCCCGGAAATACGGATTTCGCCATCAAGACGAACGCCGCCGGTAATAATCAGTTTATCCATAAGAATCTCGAGGCCCTTGGGCTCAGGTGCGCTCGGCCCAGGCCGCGCTGCTGAAAAATTTCATCGTGACCGCGTGGATGCTGCCATCGGCGATCCATGGGTTCAAATGGGCATAGATGCTCTGCTGACGCTTCACTGGGCTCAACGCCGCCAGTTCATCGCTGATCACGTTCAACTGGAAGTTGCAGCCTTCGCCTTCAACTTCCACCTGCGTACCAGGCAGCTTTCCTTCTAGGAAGCTCTTCACTTCTACAGCCTGCATGCTCAACCTCAATCGGCGCCCTGTGCGCGCGGGTCGCACATCATACAAAAAAGCCCCGTGCCTGCGAACCCCGCGAAGCAGGACTCTGACGGGGGGACTTTTCCAACGATGTGGGTCAGGGGTGCGCCAACAACTCGGTCAGCTCGCTGACCTGGGCTATTTCACGCATGTCTTCGGGCATCCCACGGATGCTCCACATTTTGCCGGCAGCCTTGGCGTCCCGCATGAAGCACAGCAGCAGCGACAAGCCGACACTGCTGGACTTCTGCACCGCCGAACAGTCAATGACCACCTCGGCGGCACTGACGGACTTGATCAGCGCCTGACCCTGCTTGCGCAGAGCCGGGCCGGTGCGGTAATCCAGCACGCCACTGAGCATCAGCGTGCCAGCCTCATCCAGACGAACGGCCGACTCACTCACCGACTCGATCATTGTGCCTGCTTCTCTTTGGCGTCTTCGGCCACGTCCTTGGCCTTGGCGACCTCACCGGCCCAACCGTTGATGGTTTTGTCCAGGTCGTTGCCATTGCGCTGCATCGCGTCGGAGAACTGATCACGGAACAGCTTGCCGATGTTGATGCCATTGATGATCACGTTGCGCACCTTCCACTCGTCGTTGATTTTCTCGAGTGTGTAGGAGACTGGGTAGATCGCGCCGTTGTTGCCCTTGACCTGCATATCGACGCTGGTGCGGTTGCCGTTTTCGTCCTTGGCCGGCGAAACCGTGATGCCCTGGTTGTTGTACTCAAGCAAGGCGTTGCCATAGAACTGCATCAGGCTGCGCTTGAAGTTCTCCTGGAAGCGGATCATCTGCGCCGGGCTCGCCTTACGCGAGTACTTGACGGTCATGATGCTCTTGGAGATGCCCTCGGCGTCCACCACGGGGCCGACGATGCCGTTCAGCGCATCATAGAACGCGCTGGGGTCCTGTTTGTATTTCTCTTTGTTGGCCGAAAGGTCTGCCAACAACCGGCTCGTCGTGTCCTGGATGATGTCATGGGCCGAAGGCGCAGCCACGGCGTTAGCCATCAGCGGCAGCGCCGCGAGCAACACCAACAGGCCACGTCGCAAGATAGAGATCATTCAAAAGCTCCTCATTTGGCGTCTTTGCTAACGGTATTGAGCAGGAATTTACCGATCAGGTCCTCAAGCACCAAGGAAGACTGCGTGTCGTGGATGACGCCACCGTCCTTGAGCACGGCATCGTCCCCACCCACGCTGATGCCAATGTATTTCTCCCCCAGCAGCCCAGCCGTGAGGATAGATGCAGTGGAATCAGTCGGCAGGTTATCCACACGCTTTTCCAACTGCAGCGTCACCCGACCGGTGAAATCCTCGCGATTCAGATCGATTGCCGTGACCTTGCCGATGGTGACACCGGCCATGGTCACCTTTGCTCTGACCGTCAAACCGGCGATATTGTCAAAATTGGCATAAAGTTTATAAGTATCGGTGCTTGCCGTCGGCGCCAATCCACTGACCCGCAGGGCCAGCAGCAGCAAAGCCAGGATGCCAGCCAGCAAGAAAAGGCCGACACCGATTTCCAGGGTGCGGTTTTGCATCAGAAATCTCCAAACATCAAGGCGGTCAGAATAAAGTCAAGGCCCAGGACCGCCAGCGAGGCGTACACCACGGTCTTGGTTGTGGCTCGGCTGATCCCCTCAGACGTGGGCTCACAGTCATAGCCTTGAAACACGGCGATCCAGGTCACGACGAAAGCGAATACGACACTTTTGATCACGCCATTGAGGACATCATCGAGGAAGTCGACGCTGTTTTGCATGTTCGACCAGTAGGAGCCCTCATAGACCCCCAGCCAGTCGACAGCCACCCATGAGCCGCCCCAAATCCCCACGACGCTGAAAATCATCGCCAGCACCGGCAGGGAAATGAAACCGGCCCACAGGCGCGGGGCAATGATGTACTTGAGCGGGTCGACACCGATCATTTCCAGGCTGGACAACTGCTCGGTGGACTTCATGTTACCGATTTCGGCCGTCAGCGCCGAACCGGCACGCCCGGCGAACAGCAGCGCGGTCACCACGGGGCCGAGCTCACGCAGCAGCGTCAACGCAACCATCTGCCCGACAGCCTGCTCCGAACCGTAGCTGGACAAAATGCTGAAGCCTTGCAGCGCCAGCACCATGCCAATGAAGATCCCGGAGACCACGATGATCACCAGGGACATCACGCCCACCGAGTGCAACTGCTTGACCAGCAGGCCAAAACCGCCGCCCGTCGAGTTGCGACCGAGCAAGGCGTGCATCAGGAACAGCGAGGAACGGCCCAGTACCGCCACCACATCGATGCCGGAGTGGCCAAACAGGCGAATTCTTTCCAACAGTGATTTCTTGCGCATCAGCGCTTCCCCAGCAGATCGGTACGGTAATCCGTGGCCGGGAAATGGAACGCCACCGGCCCGTCCGGATCACCCTTCATGAATTGGCGAATGCGCGGGTTGTCCGAGTCCTTCAGCTCCTGGGGCGTGCCCTGACCCAGTACCTGGCTATCGCCAACCACATAGATGTAGTCGGCAATGCTGGCGGTTTCGGCCAGGTCATGGGAGACCACGATGCTGGTGATGCCCAGCGCATCATTGAGCAGGCGGATCAGGCGCACGAGCACACCCATGGCAATCGGGTCCTGCCCGACGAAGGGCTCGTCGTACATGAGGATCTTCGGATCGAGGGCAATCGCCCGCGCCAACGCGACCCGACGCTTCATGCCGCCGGACAGCTCGTCGGGCATCAGGTCGAGGGCGCCACGCAGCCCAACGGCCTGCAACTTGAGCAGGACGATGTCACGGATCATCTCTTCCGGCAGGTCGGTATGGACCCGCAGCGGGAACGCCACATTCTCGAACACGTCGAGATCGGTAAACAGCGCACCACTCTGGAACAGCACCCCCATGTGCTTGCGCGCATCGAACAGGTCGCCGCGAGACAACTCGGGAAGATTCTGGCCATTGACCCAGACTTCGCCGGCGCTGGGGCGCAGTTGTGCCCCCATCAGCCGCAGCAGCGTGGTCTTGCCACACCCGGAAGGCCCCATGATGCCGGTGACCTTGCCGCGCGGAATGCGAATATCGATGTCATTGAAAATGCTGCGCGTCCCTCGCTTGAAGGACAGTCCCTTCAGCTCGACCGCGTAGGCGTTGTCGGCACTCATCTAAACTCCTTGCGATGCAGCCTCACATTCGAATGCCCAGGGCAGCCGACAAGCGGCGGTACCGCCGGGCACACAAACCGGCGGCGAACTATATCACTGCAACAGCCAAGCGCCCAAGGCCAACGCCCCGCCTGTTAAGCCTGGCTTAAGGTAAAAAGCCATATTTTATGTCGAACCTTGCGGCCCCTCGAACAAAGCATGACGAACTTACGTGAGGGAATTGTTCATTGCCGCTATAATCGCCGCCTTTTCATCGGGCTATACGATTTCTGACATGAGCCAATCCAGCGACCTGATTCAATCGGCACAACGTACCATCCGCCTCGAGCTTGAAGCCGTGCAAGGCTTGGTGCCCCATATCGACGCTGATTTCGTACGCGCCTGCGAGATGGTTCTGGCCGCCAAAGGCCGCGTGGTCGTGGTAGGCATGGGCAAGTCCGGGCACATCGGCAACAAGATCGCCGCCACCCTCGCCAGCACCGGCACCACGGCCTTTTTTGTCCATCCGGCCGAAGCCAGCCACGGGGACATGGGCATGATCACCCGGGACGACGTCATCCTGGCCCTGTCCAACTCCGGTTCCACCCATGAAATCATCACACTGCTGCCGCTGATCAAGCGCCTGGGCATCCAGTTGATCAGCATGACCGGTAACCCGGACTCGCCGCTGGCCAAGGCCGCCGAAGTCAACCTCAATGTTCATGTCGAACACGAAGCCTGCCCGCTGAACCTGGCACCGACCTCTTCCACCACCGCGGCCCTGGTCATGGGCGACGCCCTGGCCGTGGCGCTGCTGGAAGCCCGGGGCTTCACCGCGGAAGATTTCGCCTTTTCCCATCCGGGTGGCGCCCTCGGCCGTCGCCTGCTGCTGAAAGTCGAAAATGTGATGCACGCGGACCAGGCGTTGCCGCAAGTGCTGCGCGGCACGCTGCTCAAAGACGCACTCATGGAGATGACCCGCAAGGGCCTGGGCATGACGGTGGTCCTGGAGGCCGACGGCAAGCTCGCCGGGATCTTCACCGACGGCGACCTGCGCCGCACCCTGGACCGCACCATCGATATCCACAGTGCCACCATCGAGCAAGTCATGACGCCCCACGGCAAGACCGCCCGCGCCGAGATGCTCGCCGCCGAGGCCCTGAAAATCATGGAAGACCACAAAATCAGCGCCCTGGTGGTCGTCGACGACGAAGACCGTCCGGTGGGCGCCTTGAACATGCACGATTTGCTGCGTGCGGGAGTCATGTAAATGAACACAGACCTGTTGCAACGCGGTCAAGCCATCAAGTTGGCGGTATTCGACGTCGACGGCGTGCTGACCGACGGTCGCCTGTACTTCCTTGAAGACGGCAGCGAGTTCAAGACGTTCAACACCCTCGACGGCCAAGGCATCAAAATGCTGATGGCCGCCGGCGTGCAGACCGCTATCATCAGCGGCCGCAAGACCCCGGTGGTCGAACGGCGCGCGAAGAACCTCGGCATCGCGCACCTTTACCAGGGGCGCGAAGACAAACTGGTGGTGCTGGACGAGCTTCTGGGTCAACTCAACCTAAGCTATGAACAGGTAGCCTACCTCGGTGACGACCTGCCAGACCTGCCGGTGATTCGCCGGGTCGGCCTGGGCATGGCGGTCGCCAATGCGGCCAGCTTCGTCCGCGAGCACGCCCACGGCGTCACCACGGCGCGAGGCGGCGAAGGTGCGGCCCGCGAATTCTGTGAACTGATCCTGCGCGCCCAGGGCCACCTTGAAGCGGCCAACGCCGCGTACCTGTGAGCCATTTATGCTGAGCAAGAAAATTCGCACCATCGTGGTGTTCGGCTGTATCGCGGCGATTTTCGCGGCGGTGGGCTACTGGAACATCAGCCCCGAACGGTTTCTCGACCGGCCTGCCGCCCAGATCGAGGAAAAGATCGACTGGTACGCGACCAACACGCATACCCTGCAGTACCTGCCCGACGGCAAAGTGCAATATGAGATGACGTCCGACAAGGTCGACCACGTCAAGGCCACTGACATTACGCTGGTCACCAAGCCCGACCTGAACATGTTCCGCGGCACCGAGTTTCCTTGGCATGTGCAGAGCGAGCACGCCGAAGTCAATTCCGGCGGCACCGAAGTCGAACTGATCGACTCGGTGCGCATCGCCCGAACCGACGAGAAAAACCGTACAACCATCATCACCAGCACGCGCATGACCGTGTTCCCACAGCAAGAATATGCGCAGACCGAGCAACCCGTTAGAATCGACGGCGCCGGGGGTGTATCGACCGGCACGGGAATGAAAGCGTATTTGAAGGAAAGCAGGATACACCTGCTATCGAACGTAAGAGGACAGTATGAAGCTCGCTAAAACCCTCCCTATTTTGCTCAGTCTGGGCGCAGCACTGGGAAGCGCGAGCGCCTGGGCTCTTCCCGACGACCGTAACCAGCCTATCCGCATCCAGGCCGACGATGCCCAGCTCGACGACAAGAATGGCGTCGCCACCTATAAAGGCGACGTGATCATCACCCAGGGCTCGATGAAGGTCACCGGCAATACCGTGACCATCACCCGCACCTCGTCCGGCGACATCGACGTAGTAACCTCGGTGGGCAACCTGGCCTATTTCGAACAGATGCAAACCGCAGGCGATACCAAACCTGTACAGGGCTACGGGGTAACCATCCAGTACCACGCCGCCAAGGATCGCGTAGTCCTGATCGACCGCGCCAAGGTCATCGACAAGGACAACAACGTGACCCAAGGCGAGAAAATCGTCTACGACACCAACAAGAAACTCGCCAGCGCCGGTCGCGCCACCGGCAGCAAGGTGACCGAGTCGCGTCCGCGGATCGACATGGTGATCCAACCGAAAAAGAAAACCGACGAGCAGAAGGCCCAGTAATGGCAACTCTGAAAGCTCAGCACCTGGCCAAGAGCTACAAGAGCCGTCAAGTCGTGCGTGATGTCAGTCTGTCCATCGACAGCGGCCAGATCGTCGGCCTGCTCGGCCCCAACGGCGCGGGCAAGACCACCTGCTTCTACATGATCGTCGGCCTGGTCCAGGCCGACCAGGGTCGCGTGCTGATCGACGACCTGGACGTCAGCCACCAGCCGATGCACGGCCGGGCGAAGGCAGGTATCGGCTATTTACCGCAAGAAGCGTCGATCTTCCGCAAACTTTCGGTTGCCGACAACATCATGGCGATCCTCGAGACCCGCAAGGAACTCGACAAGGCCGGTCGTCGCCAGGAGCTGGAAAGCCTGTTGCAGGAATTCCACATCAACCACATTCGCGACAACCTGGGCATGAGCCTGTCCGGTGGCGAGCGGCGTCGCGTGGAAATCGCCCGCGCCCTGGCCACCGCACCGAAGTTCATCCTGCTCGACGAACCGTTCGCCGGCGTGGACCCCATTTCGGTGGGCGACATCAAGCAGATCATCCATCACCTCAAGGCCAAGGGGATCGGCGTACTGATCACCGACCACAACGTGCGCGAGACGCTGGATATCTGCGAAACCGCCTACATTGTCAATGACGGCCAGCTGATCGCCGAAGGTGACTCCGCAGCGATCCTGGCCAATGACCTGGTCAAGGAAGTGTACCTGGGCCATGAGTTCCGCCTGTAAGCACAAGTGTCTGGCGAATTGCCCGAGCGTCGTTTAATTTTATTATGGCGACGCTCTAGGCAAACACTTCAGTTTCAGGCATATAATTTGCTTAAGTTTGGCGCTTCGGCGCCCTGTAGTGGATGGCGCATGTGCGCCGGCGAATAAGGTGTTAAGCCCCTGCCATGAAACCATCGCTAGTCTTGAGAATGGGCCAGCAGCTGACGATGACACCGCAGCTGCAACAGGCCATCCGCCTGCTCCAATTGTCGACCCTGGACCTGCAACAGGAAATCCAGGAGGCCCTGGAGTCCAATCCGATGCTCGAACGCCAGGAAGAAGGCGACGACTTCGACAACACCGACCCGCTGGCCGACAACGTCGAGCAGAAGACCAATACCGAAATCCCGGAACCGGCCTACCAGGAAGCCGCCCCGACGGTGGACAACCTCGAGGACGGCGAATGGAACGAACGCATCCCCAACGAACTGCCCGTGGACACGGCCTGGGAAGACGTCTACCAGACCAGCGCCAGCAGCCTGCCAAGCAGCGATGACGACGAGTGGGACTTCACCACCCGCACCTCCGTTGGCGAAAGCCTGCAAAGCCACCTGCTGTGGCAGCTGAACCTGGCGCCGATGTCAGACACCGATCGCCTGATCGCTGTGACCCTGATCGATTGCATCAACAACCAGGGCTACCTGGACGAGACCCTCGAAGAAATCCTGGAAGCCTTCGACCCCGAGCTCGACATCGAGCTGGACGAGATCGAAGCCGTCCTTCATCGCATCCAGCAGTTCGAACCGGCCGGCATCGGCGCCCGCAACCTGGGCGAGTGCCTGTTGCTGCAACTGCGCCAGTTGTCCGCCAAGACACCGTGGTTGGTCGAAGCCAAGCGGCTGGTCACCGATTACATCGACCTGCTGGGCGGCCGCGACTACAGCCAACTGATGCGTCGCATGAAGCTCAAGGAAGATGAGCTGCGCCAGGTCATCGAGCTGGTGCAGAGCCTCAACCCACGCCCTGGCTCGCAGATCGAATCCGCCGAACCTGAATACGTGGTCCCCGACGTGATCGTGCGCAAGCACAATGATCGCTGGCTCGTGGAGCTCAACCAGGAGTCGGTACCCAAGCTGCGGGTCAACGCCCAGTACGCCGGTTTTGTAAAGCGCGCCGACACCAGCGCCGACAACACCTTCATGCGGAATCAGCTGCAGGAAGCGCGCTGGTTCATCAAGAGCCTGCAAAGCCGCAACGAAACCCTGATGAAAGTGGCCACCCAGATCGTCGAGCATCAGCGCGGCTTCCTGGAGTACGGCGATGAAGCAATGAAACCGTTAGTCCTGCATGACATTGCCGAGGCAGTGGGCATGCACGAGTCGACGATTTCCCGGGTAACCACCCAGAAATTCATGCATACCCCTCGGGGCATCTATGAATTGAAATACTTTTTCTCCAGCCACGTCAGCACCTCCGAAGGCGGCGAATGCTCGTCCACGGCCATCCGCGCGATCATCAAAAAACTGGTGGCTGCGGAAAATCAGAAAAAGCCGTTGAGTGACAGCAAGATCGCTGGTTTACTGGAGGCACAAGGCATTCAGGTGGCCCGCCGCACCGTCGCCAAATACCGCGAATCCCTCGGGATCGCGCCTTCGAGCGAACGCAAGCGGTTGATGTAACGAGCCACGCCACAGCGTTCCAGTGGCAGGCATTTCTGCCTGCCGCTTTATGCACTGGCAACGAAGGAGAAGCTGTATGCAAGTCAACATCAGTGGACACCAACTGGAAGTGACCGACCCCCTGCGCACCTACATCGGCGAAAAACTCGACCGATTGGAGAGGCATTTCGACAAGATCACCAACGTGCAAGTCACGATGAACGTCGAGAAACTGCTGCAGAAAATCGAAGCCACGCTGCATATCCCCGGCGGAGAAGTGGTTGCCAACGCAGAGCACACAGACATGTATGCCGCGATTGACCTGCTGACCGACAAGCTGGATCGCCAACTCAAAAAGCATAAGGAAAAGACCCAGAGCCTCCTCCAGGGCGCAACCGGTCGTTAACCCCCCCAATCCATGATCCGACTAGAAACCATCCTGACCCCCGGCCGTTCCCAGGTGAACGCGCCGGGCGGCAGTAAAAAGAAAGCCCTCGAACACATTGCCAACCTGATCCACCGCGAGGTGCCGGATCTGGAAATGCAGGACGTCTTCGAGGCCCTTGTTGCCCGTGAAAAACTCGGTTCCACCGGTTTTGGCAACGGCATCGCCATTCCCCACTGCCGTCTCAAGGGTTGTGCCGCGCCGATCAGCGCGCTGTTGCACCTTGAAACCGCTATAGATTTCGACGCCATCGACGGCGCCCCGGTCGACCTGCTGTTTGTATTGCTGGTACCGGAAGCGGCGACCGATGCGCACCTCGAGCTGCTGCGCCAGATCGCTAGCATGCTGGACCGCAAGGAAGTGCGCGAAAAACTGCGCAGCGCACCGAGCAACGAAGCGTTGTACCAGGTTGTCCTGGACGAGCAGAACGGTCATTAAAAATGCGCATGATCATTGTCAGTGGCCGCTCCGGCTCCGGTAAAAGTACAGCCCTCGCCGTGCTTGAGGACAGCGGCTACTATTGCATCGACAATTTGCCCGCCGGCCTGCTGCCGGAACTGGCCGAGCGTGCCCTGATCCACACCGAGCTGGCGCAGCCACTGGTGGCGGTGTCCATCGATGCGCGTAACCTGCCAAGCCACCTGTCGCGTTTTCCTGAACTGCTCAAGGAAGTGCGCAGCCGGCATATCCAGTGTGACGTGCTGTACCTGGATGCCGATGAAGAAACACTGCTCAAGCGTTTTTCCGAAACCCGCCGGCGCCACCCACTGAGCAATGCCAACCGCTCCCTGGCCGAAGCCATCGAGGATGAAAGCCAGCTATTGGGGCCAATCGCTGACCTGGCAGACCTGAAGGTCAACACCACGCACCTGAACCTGTATCAGTTGCGCGACACGATCAAGCTGCGCCTGCTCAACCAACCCGAGCCGGGTACAGCGTTCCTGGTGGAGTCGTTCGGTTTCAAGCGTGGCATGCCCGTAGACGCCGACCTGGTGTTCGATGTGCGCTGCCTGCCCAATCCTTATTGGAAACCGGAATTGCGCGAGCAGTCCGGGCTCGACCAGCCGGTGATCGACTACCTGGCCGCCCAGCCGGATGTCGAGGAAATGTATCAGGACATCTCCAGCTACCTGCTCAAATGGCTGCCCCGCTTTGCCGCGAGCAACCGCGCCTATGTCACGATCGCCATCGGTTGTACCGGCGGCCATCACCGCTCCGTCTACCTGACCGAACGTCTGGGGCAACTCCTGCAACAATCCCTGAAGAACGTCCAGGTTCGCCACCGCGACCTCAGCTAAAGGATTCACATCGCGATGCCTGCTCAGGAAATTGAAATCATCAACAAGCTGGGTTTGCATGCCCGAGCGTCGGCCAAGTTCGTCGGAGTCGCGGGCCAGTTCAAGGACACCACCATCAGGGTTGGCCGGACACCCGAAACCGCAATTGACGGTAAAAGCATTATGGCGATGATGATGCTCGCTGCCGGCAAGGGCACCAGGATCCACCTGCACACCGAAGGTGAAGAGGCGCAGGAAGCGCTGGACGCCCTGGTGGACCTGATCAACAGATACTTCGA
The DNA here is from genome assembly GCF_963970515.1 of Pseudomonas sp. RL_5y_Pfl2_73. Taxonomy (NCBI): domain Bacteria; kingdom Pseudomonadati; phylum Pseudomonadota; class Gammaproteobacteria; order Pseudomonadales; family Pseudomonadaceae; genus Pseudomonas; species Pseudomonas sp. RL_5y_Pfl2_73. The sequence continues at coordinate 58,082 of NZ_CAXAPD010000008.1, forward strand.
CGAAGGCGAATAACTGCCCCAAACCCGAGGCGAGCAGCTCCCGCGGGACTGCATGTCGGAGTTGCCGAAGGCTGCGATCTTTTGATCTTGATCTTTCACTCCTGACTCAATGGGGGGTGGAAGGATCGCAGCCTCGTTGCACTCGACAGCTCCTACACAACTCCAACGGCGCAGCCAAGCGAAGCGCCCTCGCCCCTTAAGCTCCAGACCCCGCGTTTTTTTTGCATCACGCCAACGCCGTATCCAACACCATCATCAGGCAAAAACCCACCAGCAGCCCCAGGCTCGCCAGTTTCTCGTGACCATTGCGGCGAGATTCGGGAATGACTTCGTGAGTCACCACCAGCAACATCGCCCCGGCCGCCGACGCAAGGCCCAGAGGCAAGAGCATCTCGGCCAGGCTCACCAACCAGGCGCACAGCAGCGCGAACACGGGTTCGACCAGCCCTGACGCCGCGCCAATCAAGAACGCCTTGGCCCGCGACATCCCCGCCGTAGCCAGCACCAGCGCGATCACCAGCCCTTCGGGTACATCCTGCAAGGCGATGCCCATCGCCAGGCTATCGGCATCCGGCATGCCGCCGCCCGCCGACACCCCCACTGCCATGCCTTCGGGAATGTTGTGGGCAATGATGGCAAACACAAACAACCAGATCCGCGCCGCAATGATCGGGCGACCTGGCACCGCGACCCGCCTTTCGGGGCTGGCCGAGACCTTGCGGTCCACCAGATACAGCCCGAATGCTCCCAATAGAATGCCGAAACTGATAAGACCGCTGGCCGCCCAAGGCGTTAACCCCAATTGTTCGGCTGCGGCAATGCCTGGCACGATCAGCGAAAACGCCGTCGCCGCGAGCATCACCCCGGCACCGAAGCCCAGCAGTGAATCGCTAACCACCTGGGGCATGCGCCGGATGACCAACACCGGCACCGCCCCCAGCGCGGTGCCCAAGGCGCAGAGCCCGCCGCCCTCGAGCGCGCGCAACAACCTGGGGTCCAGGTCCAACCAAGCCAGGCCCTGCGCCGCCAACAACGTCATCCCGGCCAACAGCAACAGCGATCCCAAGGCATAGCGGAACATCCGTCCGCTTCCAATCGCCAGTGTTTGAGTATCCATAGTCAGCCTTGAGTTGCTTTCACGAAGGACTCGAAGCCAACGCAACCTGGTAGCGCCGGGCGACCTCAGGCCAGTTGATCACGTTGTAGAAGGCACTGATGTATTCCGGACGACGGTTCTGGTAGCGCAGATAATAGGCGTGCTCCCAGACGTCCAGGCCAAGAATCGGTGTGTTGCCATTCATCAGCGGGCTGTCCTGGTTGCCGCTGCTTTCCACCACCAGGGTCTTTTGCGGGGTCACGCTCAACCAGGCCCAGCCACTGCCGAAACGGGTCAGCGCCGCTTTGGTGAAGGCTTCCTTGAAACCCTCGATACCGCCCAACTGCGCTTCGATTGCCGCCGCCAAGGCGCCATCGGGCTGGCCGCCGCCCCGGGGTGTCATCACTTCCCAGAACAGCGAATGGTTGGCATGACCGCCGCCCTGGTTGATCACCGCGGCCTGCAGGCTTGCCGGCAACTGCTCAACACTGGACACCAGTTTTTCGACGGGCCACCCGGCGTATTCGGTGCCGTCCACCGCTGCGTTGAGGTTATTGATGTAGGTCTGGTGATGCTTGGTGTAGTGGATCTCCATGGTTTGCGCATCAATGTGCGGCTCCAGGGCGTCATAGGTGTAGGGCAATGCAGGTAAGGTAAAAGCCATTTTCAATGAACTCCATGATGAAGAGGGGCATTGCGCTGCCGGGGCGTAGCGGCAGTGCAGTGCAGCAGGCGCTGGGTGCGTGGGTACTCACCGTGCTCGCTGATGAAATTCAGCAGTTCGACATAGGTCTTGTGGCTCTGACGCAGCGCGGCGGTGCGCAGGGCCGGCGCCAAGCGTTCGTCCTGCATCGCCTGCAACAACCTTTGGTGGATCGCACACAGATACTCGGCGCTCTCCTCCGGCTGGTTCAGGCGCAAGTGCAGGTCCGCCAGGTTGTGATGGGAGACGACACACGCGGCCACGGCTTCGTCGGCATCCGCCCAACGCTCGAACAACACCTGGGCCAGCGCCAGGGCTTGCAGGTAGGCTTCGCGGGCGTCTACCAACTCACCCAGCATGAAACAGCGATTGGCCCGTTCGATCGTACGTTTCCAGTGTTCCATGATGAGTCCTCCACACAGGTGCCGGGATTACACGCCGCCAGCGGTGAGCTTCTCCGGGTCCAGCAGGACTTCGAGTTCGCGGCGGGTCAGGTCGGTATGCTCCAGGGCGACATCGATGACCGGCCGGCCTTGCTGATAAGCCTTCTTGGCGATTTCAGCGGCCTTCTGGTAACCAATGATCGGATTCAGCGCGGTTACCAGGATCGGGTTGCGCGACAACGCTTCCTTGAGCTGAGCCTCGTTGACCCTGAAGCTGGCGATGGCCTTGTCCGCCAGCAAGCGGCTGGCAGTGGACATCAAGGCGATGCTGCTCAGCAGGTTCTGGGCGATGATCGGCAGCATCACGTTCAATTCGAAGTTTCCCGATTGACCGGCGATAGTAATCACCGTGTCGTTGCCAATCACTTGGGCCGCCACCATCGCGGTCGCTTCAGGAATGACCGGGTTGACCTTGCCGGGCATGATCGAGGAGCCCGGTTGCAAGCCTTCGAGCTCGATCTCGCCCAGGCCTGCCAGCGGCCCGGAATTCATCCAGCGCAGGTCGTTGGCGATTTTCATCAGCGACACGGCAGTGGTCTTGAGCTGCCCGGAAACCGCTACGGCGGTGTCCTGGGAGCCGATCAGCGCGAACAAATTCTTGCCCGGGGTGAATTGCACCTGGGTCAATTGCGTCAGTTGTTGGCTGAACAGCTCGGCGAAACGTGGATGGGCATTGACCCCGGTGCCGACCGCCGTCCCGCCCTGGGCCAGGGATTGCAGGCTCGGCAGCACATCCTCCAAGTGGTCGATATTGGCCTTGAGCTGTTGCGCCCAACCGTCAAGCACCTGGCTCAGGCGCACCGGCATGGCATCCATCAGATGGGTGCGACCCGTCTTGATGAATGGGTGAACCTCTGCGGCCTTGCGCTCGATCACCTGCACCAGGCGCAACAGCGCCGGCAGCAGTTGCTCACGCAAGGCCAGCGCAGCGCTGACATGAATGCTGGTGGGGATGATGTCGTTGCTGCTCTGGCCGCAATTGACGTGGTCGTTCGGATTGACCGTTTCCCCCAGCAGGCGACTGGCGAGGGTCGCGATCACTTCGTTGGCGTTCATGTTGGAGCTGGTGCCGGAGCCGGTCTGGAAGATGTCCACCGGAAAATGGTCCATGAAGCGGCCTTCGAGCAATCCCAGAGACGCATCGACGATGGCCTTGCCCTGGGCCGCGCTGATTTGTTCCAGCTCTACGTTGGCCCGGGCGGCGGCAGCCTTGGCCAGGATCAGGGCGCGGATGAACTGCGCCGGCATACACTGTCCGCTGACCGGAAAGTTGTTCACGGCGCGCTGGGTCTGGGCGCCATAGAGAGCATCCACCGGGACTTGCAGCTCGCCCATACTGTCGCGTTCGATACGGGTATTACTCATCGGGAGATCCTTGCACCAGTTCAATATGAGGAATCGACGGTTCCAAGGCGCAGGTCGCCAGCGCCCAGGCATGACCCTGCCAGCGCTTGAGGCGGCAGCGGCACAGTGATTGTTGTTCGAGCTCACGCAGAGGGCGCCAGGCCTGGTCGAGGCAGAGATTGCGCCAATGCCAGGGCAGCGCGACATCCGAGGCGGTGTCGAGCAGCAGCCGGAACGCGGTCTCGGAGATCATCCATGGCGAAGTGGCGGTGCAGCAGGCCAGATAGCGGCCCTCAGCCAGGTAGTGCTCGATCAACCGCGGCTCGTCCGGGTTCATCGCGCAACGGATCTGGCGGCTCATCCAGCGCCAGTTTTCAAGGCAGGGTTGTTCGTGCAAGGCAGAACTCATGACCGGGGCTCACTCGGTGAATGAGACTTATTATTAGATGATAATAATAACCAACACAACCACGAAGCAGCACAAATTCATCGTCGCGGTAGCGATTGCTCCCTCGGCACAGGGGTTTGTGAACACAAAAAAAGCGCGTCACCCGCGAGGATGACGCGCTTTTTCATGGCGACTGAGGTCAGCTACCCGCCACCGTCATTCGCTCGATCAGCACCGAACCGGTGCGGATGTTGCTGCGCAGTTCCAGATCGTTGCCCACCGCTACGATCTGCTTGAACATGTCGCGCATGTTCCCGGCGATGGTCACTTCCTGGACCGGGAACTGGATCTCGCCGTTCTCGACCCAGAAACCCGCCGCGCCGCGGGAATAGTCCCCGGTGACCATGTTCAGTCCGTGGCCCATCAGTTCGGTCACCAGCAGGCCCCGGCCCATGCGCCGCAGCAAGGCCGCCTGGTCTTCTTCACCATGGGTCACGAACAGGTTATGCACGCCACCGGCATTGGCGGTGCTCGGCATGCCGAGCTTGCGACCCGAATAGGTGCCGAGGATGTAGGACACCAACTCGCCGTTTTCCACGAACGGCTTGGCGTAAGTGGCCAGGCCGTCGCCGTCGAACGCCGAGCTGCCCATGGCCTGCATCAGGTGCGGACGCTCGTCGATAGTCATCCATTCCGGAAACAGTTTCTGGCCCAACGCGCCCTCGAGGAACGACGACTTGCGGTACAGGTTGCCGCCGGACACCGCCGACAGGAAGCTGCCGAACAGGCCGCCGGCCAGCTCGGCCGAAAACAGCACCGGAACCTCACAGGTTGGTACCGGCCGCGCGCCCAGGCGACTGGCCGCCCGTTGCGCGGCTTTCTGGCCAATACTTACCGGGTCCGCCAGCAAGGTGCCCTGGCGGTTCACGTCGTACCAGTAATCGCGCTGCATCTGGCCGTTGGCTTCGGCGATCATCACGCAACTGAGGCTGTGGCGGGTCGATGCATAACCGCCGATGAAACCGTGGCTGTTGCCATAGACCCGGCAGCCCTGGTGGGTATTGAGCGTCGTACCGTCGGCGTTCTTGATCCGGCTGTCAGCCTCGAATGCCGCGGCTTCGCAACGCAGTGCCTGTTCGATCGCCTGCTCGGGGGTGATGTCCCAGGCGTGGAACAGGTCGAAGTCCCGCTGTTCCTTGCACATCAGCGCGGCATCAGCCAGGCCCGAGGCTTCGTCTTCGGAGGTGTGCTTGGCAATCGCCAGTGCCGCGGCGACGGTCTCGCGAATGGCCTCCGGACCGCTTGCCGAAGTGCTGGCCGACCCCTTGCGCTGGCCCACGTACAAGGTGATGCCAAAGCCCTGGTCGCGATTGAACTCGACAGTTTCCACCTCGCGCTGGCGCACCGACGTCGACAGCCCCTGCTCCAGGGACACCGCTACTTCACAGGCACTGGCGCCCTGGCGCTTGGCCTCGGCAAGGATCTGCTCAACTTGCTCCTGCAGTGCCGGCAATGCTTGCGGGCCGACGCTTTGAACTGCACTCATGGTGTTCTCCACTAAAATTCTCTTTTCGGTGATGGCCATCGAGCGACCGGGCCGGACAAGCGGCCCCCGACTGGTTATCATGGCGGCGTTTCTTTGCGGACTGCCACCATGGTTGATTCTTACGACGACTCCCTCTACGAGGGTGAAAAAAGCAAATCCCAGGTCAAACGCGAGCTGCATGCTCTGGTTGACCTCGGCGAGCGCCTGACAACACTCAAGCCTGACTTGCTGGCCAAACTGCCTTTGACCGACGCCCTGCGTCGGGCCCTGGCCGATGCGCCCAAGCACACCGCGAATATCGCGCGTAAACGGCACCTGCAATTCATCGGCAAACTGATGCGCGATCAGGACACTGACGCCATCCTGGTCCTGCTCGATCAACTCGATGCCTCCACCCGGCAGTACAACGAACGTTTCCACAACCTGGAGCGCTGGCGCGATCGCTTGATCGCAGGCGACGACGGCACCCTGGAAAAATTCGTCATCGACTACCCGGAGGCCGATCGTCAGCAATTGCGCTCCCTGATCCGTCAGGCCCAGCACGAACTGGCGCAGAACAAGCCACCGGCCTCGAGCCGTAAAATCTTCAAGTACATCCGTGAGCTGGACGAAACCCAACGCGGCCTGCGCTGAGTTCCATCCGCTCTGTAGGAGCTGCCGCAGGCTGCGATCTTTTGATCTTTTGATCTTTTGATCTTTTGATCTTTTGATCTTTTGATCTTTTGATCTTTTGATCTTTTGATCTTTTGATCTTTTGATCTTTTGATCTTTCGCTTGAGATTCAAGTGGCAGGGGAAAGATCGCAGCCTCGTTGCACTCGACAGCTCCTACACAGCTCCTGCACGGCTCCTACACAGCTTCTACAGGGTTCCTACAGAGATCGTGTACATGCTTATGCGCCCGTGCCACCCACGGTAATCGCATCGATCTTCAGGGTCGGCTGGCCGACGCCCACCGGCACCGATTGCCCGTCCTTGCCGCACGTGCCCACACCGCTGTCCAGCGCCAGGTCGTTACCGACCATCGACACCTTGCTCATCGCCTCCGGCCCATTGCCGATCAGGGTCGCGCCCTTGACCGGTGCGGTGATCTTGCCGTCTTCGATCAGGTAGGCCTCACTGGTGGAGAACACAAACTTACCGCTGGTGATGTCCACCTGGCCGCCGCCGAGGTTGGCGCAATAGATGCCTTTTTTCACCGAGGCGATGATTTCCGCCGGATCGCTCTGGCCACCGAGCATGTAGGTGTTGGTCATGCGCGGCATCGGCAGGTGCGCGTAGGACTCACGGCGACCGTTGCCGGTACGGGCCACGCCCATCAACCGGGCGTTGAGCTTGTCCTGCATGTAGCCCTTGAGCACGCCGTTCTCGATCAGCGTGGTGCATTCGGTCGGGGTGCCTTCATCGTCGACGCTCAGGGAGCCACGACGCCCGGCCAGGGTGCCGTCATCGACAATGGTGCAGAGTTTCGAGGCGACCATTTCCCCCATGCGCCCGCTGTAGGCCGAACTGCCCTTGCGGTTGAAATCGCCTTCCAGGCCGTGGCCGACTGCTTCGTGCAGCAGCACGCCGGACCAACCGGACCCCAGCACCACCGGCAATGTACCTGCCGGGGCCGGAATGGCTTCGAGGTTGACCAGCGCCTGGCGCAGCGCTTCGCGGGCGTAGCCCATGGCGCGGTCTTCGCTGAGGAAATACCGGTAGTCGGTGCGCCCGCCGCCGCCATGGCCGCCGCGCTCACGGCGACCGTTCTGCTCGACGATCACGCTGACGTTGAACCGCACCAGCGGCCGCACGTCCGCCGCCAGGCCGCCGTCGGTGGAAGCCACCAGGATCCGTTCCCAGACCCCGGCCATGCTGACCGACACTTGCTGGATGCGCGGGTCGAGGGCACGGGTAGCGACGTCGATGCGCTTGAGCAGCTCGACTTTTTCGGCGCGGCTCATGACTTCAAGGGGGTTATCCGGCGCATACAACTGCGCCACGTCCTGGCTGCTGAACGCCTGGACCGTGCCGTTCTGCCCGGCGCGGGAGATCGAGCGGGCCGCACGGGCAGCAGCGCCGAGGGCTTCGAGGGTGATGGCGTTGCTGTAGGCAAAACCGGTCTTTTCCCCGGACTGGGCGCGCACGCCCACGCCCTGGTCGAGGTTGAAACTGCCTTCCTTGACGATGCCGTCTTCCAGCGACCAGGACTCGGAGATCTGCCCCTGGAAATACAGGTCGGCCGCATCGATGCCCGGGCCGGCCAGGTCGCCCAGCACGCCTTGCAGGCTTTCGAGGGTCACGCCGCCGGGGGCTAGAAGGTGTTCACTGACTGAGGACAACAACCCGCTCATATGATTTACGCCTTGAATTCGTCGTCTTGGACAGGCCGCTGTCGAGCGCCCTGCGAGAAAAAGCGCCGATGGCTGGCCACCGGCATGCGCGCCCGGATGGACGCCTGTTCGCTGCTGTCGCGCTCGGCCAGCAGCACGGCCTCACCTTGATCCTGTTGCGCCAGCACACGGCCCCATGGGTCGACAATCGCGGCGTGGCCAAAGGTTTCCCGCGGCCCCGGATGCACGCCGCCCTGGGCGGCCGCCAGCACGTAGCACTGGGTCTCGATAGCCCGGGCGCGGATCAGCACCTCCCAATGGGCCGCACCGGTTACCGCGGTAAACGCCGACGGCGCCGCGATCAGTTCGGCCCCGGCAGCCCGCAGCTCGCTGTAGAGCTCCGGGAACCGCAAGTCATAACAGACCGTCAGGCCCACCCGACCCACGGGGGTATCGGCAACCACCACGTTGGCGCCATAAGCATAGTCATCCGACTCGCGATAGCGCCCGCGATTGTCCGCCACATCGACATCGAACAGGTGCAGCTTATCGTAGCGCGCCACGATCTGGCCTTGATCGTCGACCAGCAACGAACAGGCATGGGACCTGGCCTCGGGCTGGTCCACCGGTGGCAACGGCAATGTGCCGGCCACAATCCATAACTTGAGGTCTCGCGCGACCTGTTTCAACCAGGGCAGGATAGGTCCCTGACCAAAGGCTTCGGCTCGACCGATATCGGCAATGTCCCGCCGTCCCATCGCGGCAAAATTCTCCGGCAGCACGGCCAGCCTGGCGCCGCCTGCGGCAGCCTGCTCCAGCAGCACATGGGCGCGGGCCAGGTTGGCGAGCACATCGCGTTGGCTGACCATTTGAATCACTGCGACTGGCATGAAGCTTCCCTCTTTTTATCCTCGCCGGAGGCGGCTGTGGGAGCGAAGCTTGCTCGCGATGAGGCAGGTACATCCAACATACAGGCTGGCTGAAACACCGCAATCGCGAGCAAGCTTTGCCCCCACAGGCCCGCTCCCACAAGGGAGTTGGCGTCGAACTGTCAAAACGGCTTGTCGAAGGTAATCTTCGGCTCTTTCCACGGCCCCTTGACGTCGTATCTTACGCTGGCAAAGCGCGCTACACGGTCACCGATCAGTTTGTCGATCAGAAACAGCGCCCCACCCACCGCCGGTGCGCCAACGATCAGCGCGGCGATCGGCAGGTTGTTGGTCACCGGCAGCGTCACCAGCAGCTTGGCATCGACTCGGTCGGCCACCATGTCCAGCGTGCCATTGAGTTCCAGGTTGCTCGACGGCCCGGTCAGGGTAATGGGTTCGCGGGTCACGTACACACCGTCGCTCGCCACCAGCAGCCCTTTGACCCGGTCGTAACTCAGGCCCTTGCTGAACAGGTCGGAGAAGTCCAGGCGCAAGCGGCGGCCGATGGAGTTGAAGTTCAACAGGCCAAATACCCGTAGCGCCTGGGCGCTACCTTCCACTTCGACAAACTGGCCCTTGCTCAGTGACGCGTCGAGGCTGCCAGAAAAGCGCTTGGTGGCAACCCACGCCGGCGAGCCGGGCCAGCGGCCGTCGACATCCAGGCGGAATGTCTGACTGGTCACGCTCCGGGCATAACCCCAGCCCTTGAGCACGTCACCCAGGTTCTTGCCGCCAATACGGCCGTTGTACCAACTGCTGGTGGAGCCGGGCGAACCCTCCCAACCACCACTGCCGTTCAACACCATGCCCTTGAGGCCCATGTCCAGATTGCTCAGCGCGATGCCCTTGGCGGTCGGTCGCACTTTCAACGACCACGCACCGATGAGATCAGGGCCCTGAAACAGTTGGTCGATGGCAATATCCATGGCCGGGATTTTGCCAGGATCGACCGACGCCAAAGGGTCCGGAGCGTTTTCATCCGCCTGGACCGTCGGATCTGTGGCCGGCAAGCGCACATAATCAAGCTTGATACCAATCGGGGTGGCCTTCGCATCCGGCAGGCTTACATCGCCCTTGGCCTGCTGACTGTTAAGCCGCAAGGCCCAGGCGTTCGGCTTGCGGTCCAGTTGCACCGACGCCTGGTCCAGGGTGGTGCCCATGGCCGTGAGCTTGCCAACGGTCAGATTGACGCTGCTCAGCAGTTGCTTGGCACTGCCGCCCGGATCCTGACCGACGTACTTGTTCACCAGGTCCTGCCAAGGACTCACGTCCAGTTCCGACAGCGTGCCGCGCAGTCGCAGCCCCTTGGCCCCAGGCAGAACGGCATCGCCGGCACCCAGCAACAATTCGCCGCGACCGTCGGCTAATTTGCCGCTCGGCGCGGCGTAAGTGAACCTGGCCAGGTTGCCATAATCGACCCAATAACGCCGCTCCGGCCCTTGCAGGGTCATTCGAAACACCGTGTCGCGTCCGACATTGGCGGCCATACCAAAGGGTGCCGGCAGGTCCAGTGCCACGCCCTTGAGGTTGGAACTGACTGACAACTGGCTGTCGGCGCCGTCGAGGATCACTTGCAACTGGTAGGGCACGACACCAGATACCGGCAACGGCTGGGTGACATTCAACCAACTGGTGAGTTTCTTGACCTCTACCTGCCCGGACGCGGCGACCCGGGTGTTGAGTGCTCCGGCGCGGCCCTCGGCGAAAATCTGCGCGGTCACGGGCCGGTCGAACGCCCGGGCACTGATGCCCTTGCCGCTCAGCCCCTTGTTGCTGTCGAAGCGGAAATCGCCCTTGAGCTGGGTCAGTTCCAGCAGCGGTTCGCTGAGTTTGAGACGGGCCTTGTCGGTGGCGAAGTCCACCAGAATCTTCGGTTGCTCGGCTTTGACCAGGGGGATGTCGAGCTTCACGCTGCCTTGCAGATCGCCCTCGCCTTCCCAGCCGGCGAAAGTCTCGGCGGTCCCGATCGGCGCGGTCTGGAGGATTTTCAGACCGTCGCCCAGCCCACCGGCGAACCCGCCGTCCAGCAGCAGATGAGAACTCTGCCCGCTGGGTACATGGGGAATGCTCACCGAAACATCCTTGACCTGGGTATCGAGCAATTGGCCTTGACTGGCGAAGATGCGTACGCCGCTGTCTTCGACGAAGACATCGCCGCTGACCTTGCTGACCGAAGGCCAGCCCGGCTGGAACGCCAGTTCGGCGTCATGCACCTTGAAAAACAGGCTGATACTGCGTGCCGCGTCCTCAGCACCGTGATTGAGCGAGCCTTGATACTGGAAAAAGCCCTCATCCACCGCACCCTTGACGATGGCCGTGCGCAGCCACTCATCCAGCGCCGGGCTGAGGACCGCCGGCAGGTACTTGGCGGTGTAGCGTCCGTCACCGTCCACCAGGCCGACCCGCAGGTCCATGTAGTCTTCCTGGCTGTGGTCGAAATGCAGACGGATCAGGAAGTCGCCGGCAATCCGGCCCTCCTCGCCCAGCACCTTCAAATACGGCGCGATCAGGGTGAAGCCTTGCTTGTCGAGCTTCCAGGTTAGCCGGGCGTTGGCCTGCAGGTACTGCCAGGGCTTGGCGAAAATCGGGTCCAGGTGCAGGGAAAAATCCTTGCTGTCCATGCGCAGCTCGCCGCCACCGAGGTCGCCGCTCAGGCTCCCCGATACATTGCGCGCAGCCGGGGCGCCGCGATAGGCATCAAAGCCCACGGTGTCCAGGTTGGTGGCGAAGCTGATTTTCTGGTCACCGGTGTTCTGCGGCCGGTAGTCCAGCAGCACGTTGCGCAGGGCACCGGTCACCTTGAGACGGTCGATGGTCGTCGCCAGGCCTTCGGGCAACGGTGCCAGGGCATTGAGTAAAGGCGTGAGCGGGGTCAAGTCGAGACGGTCGGCTTGCAGGTGCCAGCGCTCCTCGGCCTGTTCGGTGGCGGCACTCTGTTGCAGTTGCAGGCGTGATTCCCAGCGGGTTTCACCCAGGTTCATCGCCAGGGAATCGAAGGTCGCGGTAAACCCCTGGTCGCCACGCTGAAAATAGCCATTGAGCGCCAGGTTATGGATCTGCACCGGCTTGCGCTCGGCGTAAGCACCCAGGATGTCAGGAGCGTTCAAGCGCATGACCGCGCTTTGCAGCGTACCGCCGCCCCAACTCAGCCAGAACTCGCCACCGGCCTTGATCCGGGAAAAATTCCATTGCTGGGTCAGGCGTTTCGGCAGCCATTGTGACCAGTCGCTTTGCGGCAGGCTCAGGTACGCCTCGACCTGGCCATTCTTCCAATTACTGGCGCGGATACGGGTGCGCAGGTTGATCGCCACGGGCTGCCCGTCAGGCAGGGTCAAGCGGACCTCCAGCCGCTGGCGGGTGGCGCCGATGCGCAGGCTCAAACCGACGTAGGTGAGGGTCAGCGGTGGTTGCTCAAGGGGCTGCAAGGTCACTTGGCTATCGAGCACCGAGAGCTTGGAAACCACCTGCAGGCGCTCGAGCAGTTGCTGCGGATCGAGGGGCTGGTCCTCCTTCACCGGCAGGCCTTCCAGGGCCCACTTGCCGTCGGCGCCCTCCTTGAGGCTGATCTTCAGGCCGCTGACTTCCAAGTGGGCGATGCGCACCTGCCGCGCCAGCAGGCTGTCCCAAAGGTCTGGCACGGCTCGCACCTGATCCAGGTGCAAGGCGTTGGAGCCTTCACCGACCACCACGTCGCGCGCCGCCAGGATTGGCGACAGGGCGCTCCAACTACCGTCGAGGCTGCCGATGTGCACAGGCATGCCCAAGGCGGCGGCGGTCCGGGTCTCGACCTCGGCGCGATATTCGGCCACCAGCGGGATCAGCTCACGACCGAGGCTGACGTACAACGCCAGCAACACCAGCAGCAGCGCGCACAGCCCCAGCCCCCAGCGGGTCAGCGTCGCCGTCATGCGTGTCAGACGCTCCATGTCAGTAGGCTCCCCTGGCAAAGACAATCAAATCCGCGGGCCCGCCGCTTCCCAAGCTCTTCAGAGCAACACCACGTCGTATTGTTCCTGGGAATACATGGTTTCCACCTGAAAGCGAATCGTGCGTCCGATAAACGCTTCCAGCTCCGCGACATTGCCTGACTCCTCGTCGAGCAGGCGATCCACCACTTTCTGGTTCGCCAACACTCTATAGCCAGTCGCCTGATAGGCGCGCGCCTCGCGGAGGATTTCCCGGAAGATTTCGTAACACACGGTTTCCGGGGTCTTGAGCTTGCCGCGGCCCTGGCAACTGCTGCACGGCTCGCACAGCACCTGTTCGAGGCTTTCGCGGGTGCGTTTGCGGGTCATCTGCACCAGGCCCAGCTCGGTGATACCGATGATGTTGGTCTTGGCGTGGTCGCGTTCGAGTTGTTTTTCCAGGGTCCGCAGCACCTGCCGCTGATGCTCTTCATCCTCCATGTCGATGAAGTCGATGATGATGATCCCGCCCAGGTTGCGCAGGCGCAGTTGCCGGGCAATGGCCGTGGCGGCTTCCAGGTTGGTCTTGAAGATGGTTTCTTCCAGGTTGCGATGGCCGACGAACGCCCCGGTGTTGACGTCGATGGTACTCATGGCTTCGGCCGGATCGACCACCAGGTAACCACCGGACTTGAGCGGCACCTTGCGCTCCAGGGCTTTCTGAATTTCGTCCTCGACGCCATACAGGTCGAAAATCGGCCGCTCGCCGGGGTAATGCTCGAGACGGTCGGCGATTTCGGGCATCAGTTCGGCCACGAACTGGGTGGTTTTCTGGAAGGTTTCCCGGGAGTCGATGCGGATCTTCTCGATCTTGGGGCTGACCAGATCGCGCAAAGTTCGCAGCGCCAGGCCCAGGTCTTCGTAGATCACACTGGGGGTGGCAATAGTCTTGATCTGCGCGGCTATCTGGTCCCAAAGCCTGCGCAGGTAGCGGATGTCCATGAGGATCTCATCGGCACCGGCCCCCTCGGCGGCGGTGCGCAGGATGAACCCACCGACTTCCTTGATGCCTTCTTTTTCCACACAGTCGCTGACCACCTGCTTGAGGCGCTCGCGCTCGGCTTCGTCTTCGATCTTCAGGGAAATGCCAACGTGGGCGGTACGCGGCATGTACACCAGGTAGCGCGACGGAATCGACAGCTGCGTGGTCAGGCGCGCGCCCTTGGAGCCGATGGGGTCCTTGGTGACCTGCACCACCAGGCTCTGGCCTTCATGCACCAGCGCGCTGATGCTCTCCACGGCCGGCCCTTCACGCATGGAAATTTCCGAAGCATGGATGAACGCCGCGCGGTCCAGGCCGATGTCGACGAATGCCGCCTGCATGCCCGGCAGCACCCGCACCACCTTGCCTTTGTAGATATTGCCGACAATGCCACGCTTTTGCGTACGCTCGACGTGGACCTCTTGCAGCACACCGTTTTCAACCACCGCCACGCGCGATTCCATCGGTGTGATGTTGATCAGGATCTCTTCACTCATGGCAGGGTCTCGTTCAGGCATATTCACGATTATGGCCGCATCAAGTCAGACGGCGCTCAGCGCGCGCTCAAGGTTTGCCAACAGGGTATGCCGAAATGGCCCAACAGTTCTGCGGTTTCGCACAGCGGCAGGCCAACCACGGCGGAATAACTGCCTTCAAGCCCGGCCACGAACACCGCGCCCAGTCCTTGAATACCATAGCCGCCGGCCTTGTCCCGGGGTTCTCCGCTGGCCCAATAGGCCGCCGCCTCCTGTTCCGTGATCGAACGAAAGCGCACCCGGCTGCGCACAACGCGGGATTGGCAACGCTGCCCATCCAGTATGGCAATGGCGGTCAATACTTCATGCTCGCGAGCGGACAGGCTCAAGAGCATCGTCATGGAATCGGCCTGGTCCACGGGCTTACCGAGAATTCGTCCGTCCAGTACCACAGCCGTATCGGCGCCCAACACGCAGACATCGAAGCCGGCGTCCAAGGCTCGCCGCCCCGCCTCGGCCTTGCCACGCGCCAGGCGCTCGACATAGGCCGCAGGGGTTTCGTGGTCCAGGGGCGTTTCGTCGATGTCTGCGCCGATGGCGGTAAAGGGCACGCCGATCTGCGTGAGCAGTTCACGCCGACGCGGCGAGCCTGAGGCGAGGTAAAGCGGTTTCATCAAGACATCTCCCTAACGCGGCCGGCTTTTGTGGCCAGAGATTGCTCCCGCCGGGCTGCGCCGTAGGAACTGTGTAGGCGCTGACGAGCGAAGCGAGGCTGCGATCTTGTCCCAGACAATTGAGTCGCAAGCGAAAGATCAAGATCAAAAGATCGCAGGCTTCGCCAGCGCCTACAGAACCCTCTGGCCACAGGGATGTGAGTCATCAAAAAGTGTAGATATCCTGAGCGAATCAGTTGATTTTGAAACGCAGGCGCAGGCCACGCAAACCGAAGCTGACCCATGGCCAGAGCAAGGCACTGACCAGGGCTGGCAAGATCAGCGCCAGGGTCGGCTGGCGATTGCCGGTCAGCGCGCTGAGCCACAGTTGCACCAGTTGCGCCAGGCCGAAGATCACCAGGATCACCAGGCACTGCTGCCACATGGGGAACATCCGCAGGCGTTGTTGCAACGACAGCACCAGGAAGGTGATCAGCGTCAGAATCAGCGCGTTCTGCCCCAGCAACGTGCCATACAGCACGTCCTCGGCCAGGCCCAGGCACCAGGCGGTGACCATGCCGACCTTGTGCGGCAAGGCCAGTGCCCAGAAGGCCAGCAACAGGGCCAGCCACAGTGGGCGCAGGATTTCCATGAACTGCGGCAGCGGCGAAACACTGAGCAACAGGCCGATGGCGAAGGTCAGCCAGACCATCCAGCCGTTACCGGATTGGGTACTGCTCATTCTTCTCGTGCTCCCCTGGGGGCTGGCGCGGTGGCCGGCGTGGAGGCTGGCGGTTTGACGGCGGGCCGGGCTGGCTGAGCTGGCTGCGCGGCGGGCGCGTGGGTAGCCGAGCGGGTCGGCCTCACAGCAGGCGCGGCGGGTGCGGTGGCCGGGGTTGCCGCTGGCGTGGTGGCCGGAGCCGCCGTCGCCGGTGCAGGCACTGGTGGTTTTGGCACCGTGACCGGGACAGGCGCAGGCGTTGCTGTCGCAGCCGACTCGCCGCCCTGGCGGTCCTGGGCTTCCTGGGCCACGGCGGCATCGTTGGCACGCTCTTCGGGCGTGCGGTTGTCGCTAAATACCAGCAGCAGATAGCGGCTGCGATTCAATGCGGCCGTCGGCACCGCGCGAACGATGGCAAACGGCTGACCGGAGTCATGGATGACTTCCTTGACCGTAGCCACCGGATAACCGGCCGGGAAGCGCTGGCCAAGACCGGAGCTGACCAGCAGGTCGCCTTCCTTGATATCGGCGGTATCGGCCACGTGCCGCAGTTCCAGGCGTTCCGGATTGCCGGTGCCGCTGGCAATCGCGCGCAAGCCGTTGCGATTGACCTGCACAGGAATGCTGTGGGTGGTGTCGGTCAGCAGCAACACCCGGGAGGTGTAGGGCATCAACTCCACCACCTGGCCCATCAGGCCCCGGGCATCAAGCACCGGCTGGCCGAGGACGACGCCGTCGCGCTCCCCTTTGTTGATGATGATGCGGTGGGTGAAGGGGTTGGGGTCCATGCCGATCAATTCGGCCACTTCGACCTTCTCGTTGACCAGCGCAGAAGAATTGAGCAACTCACGCAGCCGCACGTTCTGCTCGGTGAGGGCCGCCAGCTTTTGCATGCGCCCCTGCAACAGCAGGTTTTCGGTCATGAGTTTTTCGTTTTCGGCGACCAGTTCGGTCCGGCTGCCAAACTGGCTGGCCACACCTTGCCACAAGCGCTGCGGCAGGTCGGTGATCCAGTAGGACTCCATCAACACCAGCGACATCTGGCTGCGCACTGGCTTGAGCAGCGTGAAGCGGGCATCGACCACCATCAGCGCGACCGAGAGCACGGTCAACACCAGCAGGCGTACACCCAATGAGGGGCCTTTAGCGAAAAGCGGTTTAATAGGCCGCTCCTCCCAGGCAAATGTTTTCTTTATTCATACGGCATCAAACCGGCCTGGATACGAATGACAGAAGATAAACGCCAACGGGCAGCACTGCAAAGTGCTGCCCGGGAGCGAACAACATAGACGTTCCAGCCAACTTATTCGCTGGAGAGCAGGTCCATGGTGTGCTTGTCCATCATTTCCAACGCACGGCCACCGCCGCGGGCAACGCAGGTCAACGGGTCTTCGGCAACGATCACCGGCAGCCCGGTTTCCTGGGCCAGCAGCTTGTCGAGGTCACGCAGCAGCGCGCCACCACCGGTCAGCACCAGGCCGCGCTCGGCGATGTCCGACGCCAGCTCCGGCGGCGATTGCTCCAGGGCGCTCTTGACGGCCTGGACGATGGTCGCCAGCGACTCTTGCAGCGCTTCGAGCACTTCGTTGGAGTTGAGCGTAAAGGCCCGTGGAACGCCTTCGGCCAGGTTGCGACCGCGCACGTCGACTTCACGCACTTCACCACCCGGATAGGCCGTGCCGATTTCCTGCTTGATACGCTCGGCGGTGGATTCGCCGATCAGGCTGCCGTAATTGCGACGCACATAAGTGATGATCGCTTCGTCGAAACGGTCGCCGCCCACACGTACGGATTCGGCGTAGACCACACCGTTGAGGGAGATCAGCGCGATTTCAGTGGTACCACCACCGATGTCGACGACCATCGAGCCGCGGGCTTCTTCCACCGGCAAGCCGGCACCGATGGCAGCAGCCATTGGCTCTTCGATCAGGAACACTTCACGGGCACCGGCGCCGAGGGCCGATTCACGGATAGCGCGTCGCTCTACCTGGGTGGACTTGCATGGAACGCAGATCAGCACACGAGGGCTGGGCTGCAGGAAGCTGTTTTCGTGAACCTTGTTGATGAAGTACTGCAGCATCTTTTCGCAGACGCTAAAATCGGCGATCACGCCGTCTTTCATTGGGCGAATGGCCGCGATGTTGCCCGGTGTACGGCCCAGCATGCGCTTGGCTTCCGTACCGACAGCCACGACACTTTTCTGGTTACCGTGGGTGCGGATGGCCACGACCGAGGGTTCATTCAGAACGATACCGCGCTCGCGCACGTAAATAAGGGTGTTGGCAGTGCCCAGGTCAATGGAAAGATCGCTGGAAAACATGCCACGCAGTTTCTTGAACATGGGAAAGGGACCCTAGGCAACGCGTGGGTAAAAAAGTGCGGCAAACTCTAACAACGACAGGGATTTTGGGCAAGGCGCCAATATGTTAAATTGGCCGCTTTTCTGTGCACCAAACCCCACAATCGCGGCCAATGCCCTGTTTCGCGAATGCGTTCCTTTTTTTGCCGAGTGACTATTGTCGCCAGGCAAGGCGCCGCGAAGAGTCATAGCCCGCGATGGCGAGAAGCGGCAACGCAGCATGACGGCAATAGACGCTGTCAAAAAGGAACAGTATTTGTGATACAGGGCACTGGACCGTAGAAATGCGGTAGTGTTCCGACAATCTAACACACGGGCAGACTACGTCCGTTTTGTTTTCCACTGGAGAATCCCATGGCGCTTGAACGCTCCGACGTGGAAAAAATCGCTCATCTGGCCTGTCTGGGCCTTAATGAAGCCGATCTTCCACACATCACTTCTGCCCTGAACAGCATTCTGGGGCTGGTCGACGAGATGCAGGCGGTCGATACCGACGGTATCGAACCGCTGGCCCACCCGCTGGAAGCCAGCCAGCGCCTGCGCGCCGACATCGTGACCGAGTCCAATCACCGCGAGGCCTACCAGTCCATCGCACCAGCGGTCGAAAACGGCCTGTACCTGGTTCCGAAAGTCATCGACTAAAGGGAAAGAGCCTCTCATGCATCACATGACCCTGGCCGAGATCGCCCGCGGACTCGCCGATAAAAAGTTTTCTTCCGAAGAGCTGACCCAGGTCCTGCTGGCGCGCATCGCCCAGCTTGATCCGCAGCTCAACAGCTTCATCAGCCTCACCCAAGAGCTGGCCCTGAGCCAGGCCAAGGCCGCCGACGCCCGGCGCGCCAACGGCGAAACCGGTACCCTGCTCGGTGCGCCGATTGCCCACAAGGACTTGTTCTGCACCCAGGGCATCCGCACCAGTTGCGGCTCGAAGATGCTCGACAACTTCAAGGCCCCGTACGATGCCACCGTGGTCGCCAAGCTGGCCGCCGCCGGCGCCGTGACGTTGGGCAAGACCAACATGGACGAATTCGCCATGGGCTCGGCCAACGAGTCGAGCTACTACGGCGCAGTGAAAAACCCGTGGAACCTGGAGCACGTACCGGGCGGCTCCTCCGGTGGCTCCGCCGCCGCCGTGGCTGCGCGCCTGTTGCCGGCCGCCACCGCCACCGACACCGGCGGCTCGATTCGCCAACCGGCGGCGTTCACCAACCTCACGGGCCTCAAGCCGACCTACGGCCGCGTCTCGCGCTGGGGCATGATCGCCTACGCCTCCAGCCTCGACCAGGGTGGCCCACTGGCCCGCACCGCAGAAGACTGCGCGATCCTGCTGCAAGGCATGGCCGGCTTCGACCCGAACGACTCCACCAGCATCGATGAGCCAGTTCCGGACTACAGCGCCAGCCTCAACAGCTCGCTGCAAGGCCTGCGCATCGGCGTGCCGAAGGAGTACTTCAGCGCCGGCCTCGACCCACGTATCGCTGAGCGGGTCCACAACAGCGTCAAAGAGCTGGAGAAGCTCGGCGCGGTCATCAAGGAAATCAGCCTGCCGAACATGCAGCACGCGATTCCCGCGTACTACGTGATCGCCCCGGCGGAAGCGTCCTCGAACCTCTCGCGTTTCGACGGTGTGCGCTTCGGCTATCGCTGCGAGAACCCGGAAAACCTGATCGACCTGTACAAGCGCTCCCGTGGCGAAGGCTTCGGTGCCGAAGTGCAGCGCCGGATCATGGTCGGCGCCTACGCGTTGTCCGCCGGCTACTACGATGCCTACTACCTCAAGGCGCAGAAAATCCGCCGCCTGGTAAAGAACGACTTCATGGCCGCCTTCAACGAGGTCGACATCATCCTCGGCCCGACCACGCCAAACCCGGCCTGGAAACTCGGCGCCAAGAACAGTGACCCAGTCGCCGAGTACCTGGAAGACGTCTACACCATCACCGCCAACCTCGCCGGCTTGCCGGGCCTGTCCATGCCGGCCGGTTTCGTCGATGGCCTGCCGGTGGGCGTGCAGTTGCTCGCGCCGTATTTCCAGGAAGGCCGCCTGCTCAACGTGGCTCACCAGTATCAGTTACACACTGACTGGCACACCCGCACCCCTCAGGGGTTTTGAAACTGCTGCGCTCGGTAATGCTGCGTTGAAAACTGGCTCGAAATGCTCATTGACTAAAGTCAACTCCGCGTTCTCGCCAGTTTTCGCCTTGCCTTACCTTCGCTCGCGACGTTTCAAAATCCCCTGATAAGACTTCTGAGGAGAAACACATGCAATGGGAAGTCGTGATCGGGCTGGAGATTCATACACAGCTCACCACCCGGTCGAAAATCTTTTCCGGTAGTTCCACCACATTCGGCTCCGAGCCCAACACCCAGGCCAGCCTGGTCGACCTGGGCATGCCCGGTGTACTGCCGGTACTCAACGCCGAAGCGGTGCGCATGGCGGTGATGTTCGGCCTGGCGATTGACGCCGAGATCGGCCAACACAACGTGTTCGCCCGCAAGAACTACTTCTACCCGGATCTGCCCAAGGGCTACCAGATCAGCCAGATGGAATTGCCGATCGTTGGCAAGGGCCACCTGGACATCGCCCTGGAAGACGGCACGGTCAAGCGCGTCGGCATCACCCGTGCGCACCTGGAAGAAGACGCCGGCAAGAGCCTGCACGAAGAATTCAACGGTGCCTCCGGTATCGACCTGAACCGCGCCGGCACGCCGCTGCTGGAAATCGTCTCCGAGCCGGACATGCGCAGCGCCAAGGAAGCCGTGGCCTACGTCAAGGCGATCCACGCATTGGTGCGCTACCTGGGCATCTGCGACGGCAACATGGCCGAAGGCTCGCTGCGCTGCGACTGCAACGTGTCGATCCGCCCCAAAGGCCAGGTCGAATTCGGCACCCGCTGCGAGATCAAGAACGTCAACTCGTTCCGCTTCATCGAGAAGGCGATCAACAGCGAGATCCAGCGCCAGATCGAACTGATCGAAGACGGTGGCAAGGTCATCCAGCAGACCCGCCTGTACGACCCGAACAAGGACGAGACCCGTCCGATGCGCAGCAAGGAAGAAGCCAACGACTACCGTTACTTCCCCGACCCGGACCTGCTGCCGGTGGTCATCGAGAACACGTTCCTCGACGAAGTACGCGCCACCCTGCCGGAACTGCCACCGCAAAAACGCGAGCGCTTCCAGGCGCAATTCGGGCTGTCGAGCTATGACGCCAACGTCCTGGCCACCAGCCGCGAACAAGCCGATTACTTCGAGAAAGTCGTAAGCATCGGCGGCGACGCCAAGCTGGCGGCCAACTGGGTGATGGTCGAGCTGGGCAGCCTGTTGAACAAGCAGGGCCTGGAAATCGATGAGTCGCCGGTCTCGGCCGAGCAACTGGGCGGCATGTTGGTGCGGATCAAGGACAACACCATTTCCGGCAAGATCGCCAAGATGGTGTTTGAAGCCATGGCCAATGGTGAAGGCAGCGCCGACGAGATCATCGAGAAGCGCGGCTTGAAGCAGGTCACCGACAGCGGCGCCATTTGCGCCGTGCTCGATGAAATGCTCGCGGCCAACGCCGAGCAGGTCGAACAGTACCGTGCGGCAGACGAAGCCAAGCGCGGCAAGATGTTCGGCTTCTTCGTCGGCCAGGCCATGAAAGCCTCCAAGGGCAAGGCCAACCCGCAACAGGTCAACGAACTGCTCAAAAGCAAGCTCGAGGGCTGATTGCCATGGAGCCAGATATCACGCCTGGCTCCCTTCGCCCTTGCGGGAGCGAGCCTGTGGGAGCAAAACTTGCTCGCGATGAAGACACCTCGATCCCTCAGTGGACCGCGTTATCGTTCGTCGCGAGCAAGTTTTGCTCCCACAGGCTTTGCCCCCACTGCTCGCTCCCACATTTGTATTTGGAAAACCCTACATGAAGCGTCTCCTCGGCGCCTGCGCGCTACTGTCCCTGTTGGCCGGTTGCGCCAGCCAGAGCGGGACGGTCGATCCACACGGCTACGACCAGACCGGCGTCGCCTCCTATTACGGTGCCCGGCACCATGGCAAGCGCACCGCCAGCGGCGAGCGTTTCAACCAGAATGGCCTGACCGCCGCCCATCGCCGGTTGCCGTTCGGCACCCGGGTGAAAGTCACCAACCTGAAAAACAACGACAGTGTGGTGGTCCGCATCAATGACCGCGGCCCGTATACTCGTGGCCGTTTGATCGACGTGTCCCGCGAAGCCGCCGAGCGACTGGGCATGTTACGCAGCGGCACCGCACGGGTGCGGGTGCAAGCCCTCGACGACTGATAGACGGAGCCCGGCCATTTCCCTACTCACCGCCCTACCGCTGCTCAGCCTGATCGAATTGTTCGGCGCCCTGCTGTTGCTGATCGGCGGTGCCGAACTGCTGGTGCGCGCCGCCGTGGGCCTGGCGGCACGCTTGCAGGTACGACCGCTGATCATCGGCCTGACCGTCGTCGCGTTCGGCAGCAGCGCCCCACAAATGGCCGTCAGCCTGCAGGCGACCCTGGCGCAAAACGCCGACATCGCCGTGGGCAGCGTGATCGGCAGCAGCATCTTCAACATCCTCGTCACCCTCGGGCTGTCGGCGCTGATCATTCCGTTGCGCGTCTCACGCCAACTGGTGCGCCTGGACATCCCGTTGATGATCGGTGCCAGCCTGCTGGTGTTCGTGCTGGCCTGGAATGAGGAACTGACCCGGTTGGACGGCGTATGGCTGCTGGTGGCCCTGGTGGTGTACCTGGGTCTGTTGCTACGCCAATCGCGACACTCGGGGCGGCCGCACGCCCTGCGTATCACCGTGGCCCAGGGATCCTGGCCCAAGAGCCTGTCGATGATCGTGCTGGGCTTGGCCATGCTGGTTTTCGCCGGGCACCTGCTGCTGGCCGCAGCGGTGGAAGTGGCGACGGACCTGGGGCTCTCGGAACGCATCATCGGCCTGACCATTGTCGCCGTCAGCACCTCGCTGCCGGAGCTGGCCACCTCGTTGATCGCCGCCCTGCGCGGCCAGCGGGACATTGCGGTCGGCAACGTCATCGGCAGTAACCTGTTCAACCTGCTCGGGGTATTGGGCATAACCGCCCTCGCCGCCCCCACGCCACTGTCGGTCTCACCGAACGCCCTGGACTTCGACCTGCCGGTGATGCTCGGCGTGGCGGTGCTGTGCTTGCCGGTGTTCTATTCCGGGTATCGTGTCACCCGCGCCGAAGGCCTGCTGTTACTGGGTTTGTACCTGGCCTATGGGCTGCACGTGATCTCCTTCACCACCGGCATGCCCCTGGCCGGCCAACTGGAACGGCTGATGCTGTTCTATGTGCTGCCGACCCTGCTCGCGTTTTTGCTGTTCACCTCCCTGCGCGCCTGGCGCCGTCAACATCACAAGAGGGATTTGCCATGACCGACACTCCAAAGACCGGCCTGAACATGCGTCGCCAGGTCATGGGCGACGCGTTCGTCGACCGCGCCCTGGGCAACGCCACCGAATTCACCCAGCCATTGCAGGATTTCGTCAATGAGCATGCCTGGGGCAGCGTCTGGAGCCGCGAAGGCCTGCCGCTGATGACCCGCAGCCTGATCACCCTGGCCGCCCTCACCGCCCTCAAGTGCCCCCAGGAACTCAAAGGCCACGTGCGTGGCGCGCTGAACAACGGCTGTACGGTGGAAGAGATTCGCGAGGCATTGCTGCATTGCGCGGTGTACGCGGGCGTGCCGGCGGCGATCGATGCATTTCGGGCGGCGCAGGAAGTGATCGATAGCTACCAGAAGCCGGAGTAAAAGCCTGAGTCTTGCAGTGGTAGGTCAGCCCTCTTCGCGAGTAAGCCCGCTCCCACATTGACGGCGTTCTTCCATGGAAACGCGGTCGAATGTGGGGCTTGCTCGCGAATGGATCGAAAGAACGCTGCAAATCTGAAGCTAGATCCACCCACCCCACTGCAACACAAAAATCCCCAAATTGGTGGTGATCGCCGCCATCAGCGTGGTGATCACGATGATCGCCGCCGCCAGTTCATGGTTGCCGTCGGCCGCCCGGGCCATGACGTAACTGGCGGCGGCGGTGGGGCTGCCGAAGTACAGGAACAGGATCCCCAGTTCCGCCCCGCGAAACCCCCAAAGCCAGGCGCCCAGGGTGGCCAGCAGCGGCAGGCCGATCATTTTCACCAGACTCGAACTCAAGGCCATCTTGCCGCTCTTACGCAGGGCCGCCAGCGACAACGTGCCACCGATGCAGATCAACGCCAGGGGCAAGGTCATCTGGGCAAGGTATTTGGCCGAGGTTTCGAACCAGTTCGGCAGGCCTACCTGCCAATAGGCCAACGGCGCGGCTACGACCACACTGATGATCAGCGGGTTGCTGACCACGCTTTTGCAGATACTCCAGGGATCGGACTTGATCACCGGGCTGTAGACCGCCAGCACAATGGTCGACAGAGTGTTGTAGAACAGGATCACCAGCGCCGCAAGAATCGCCCCCAGGGAAATCCCGTAGTCGCCGTACATGCTCGCTGCCAGTGCCAGGCCGATCACGCCGTTGTTGCCGCGAAAGGCGCCTTGGGTATAGATGCCACGGTCCTCACGCGGGCAACGCCAGATCGCCCAGCCCCAGGCCACGGCAAAGCACACCAGGGTGGCAATGGAAAAATAGATCAACAGGTCCGGCTGCAATGCCGCGTGGAGATCGGCATGCAGGATACCGAGGAACAACAGCGCCGGCATGGTGACGTTGAACACCAGGGACGAGGCCATGTGGATGAAATTGTCGTTGATCCAATAGATGCGCTTGAGCAACGTCCCCAGAAACAACATGGCAAACACCGGCGCGGTGATGTTCAGGGTTTCGAGGAAAATTGCCAGCATGCCGGGGACCTTGAGAGGGGTGTCGTTAGGTGGCTAATGATAAGCCACTTTCCCACTGATCGTTCCCACGCTCTGCGTGGGAATGCAGCCAGGGACGCTCCGCGTTCCAAGAATCGAACGCGGAGCGTCCGTTGAGGCATTCCCACGCGGAGCGTGGGAACGATCAATCGCTACCCCCCAAGGCCAGGATCAGGTAATCGGCGCAGGGTTGAACAAGGTGATGTCGTTGTACAGCTTGTGCCGCTCGGCCCAGGTCTGTTTCTTGCCGCTGGCCACGTCCAGGTAGTAGTGGAACAGCTCCCAGCCCAACTCTTCGATAGTCGCGCGTCCGGTGGCGATCCGGCCGGCGTCGATGTCGATCAGGTCCGGCCAGCGCTGGGCCAGTTCGGTGCGGGTCGAGACCTTCACCACCGGAGCCATGGCCAAGCCGTACGGCGTGCCGCGACCGGTGGTGAACACGTGCAGGTTCATCCCCGCCGCCAGTTGCAGCGTGCCGCAGACAAAGTCACTGGCCGGCGTGGCGCAGAAGATCAGGCCTTTTTGCTTGAAGCGCTCGCCTGGGCCGAGCACGCCATTGATCGCGCTGCTGCCGGACTTGACGATCGAGCCCAGGGATTTTTCGACAATGTTCGACAGCCCGCCCTTCTTGTTGCCCGGCGTGGTATTGGCGCTACGATCGGCTTCGCCCTTGGCCAGGTAACGGTCGTACCAGTCCATTTCGCGCACCAGTTCCTGAGCCACTTCCTGGGTTTGTGCCCGAGAGGTCAGCAGGTAGATCGCATCGCGCACTTCGGTGACTTCGGAGAACATCACCGTCGCCCCGGCCCGCAGCAGCAGGTCCGAGGCGAAGCCCAGCGCCGGGTTGGCAGTGATGCCGGAAAACGCATCGCTGCCACCACATTGCATGCCCAGGATCAGCTCCGAAGCCGGTACGGTTTGACGGCGGCGCTGGTCGAGTTTCTTCAGGCGGGTCTCGGCCAGTTCCATGATCTGTTCGATCATCTCGGTGAAACCGTGACTGGCATCCTGCAAGCGATACAACCAAGGCTCGCTGAGGTCCACCGAGCTGTCGTTCTCATGCATCACCTGCCCGGCCTGCAATTTCTCGCAGCCCAGGCTGATCACCAGTGCTTCGCCCCCCAGGTTCGGGTTGCGCGCCAGGTTGCGTACGGTGCGGATCGGTATGTAGGCGTCGGTGGCAGTGATCGCCACGCCACAGCCATAGCTGTGGGTCAGCGCCACCACGTCATCGACGTTGGGGTACTTGGGCAGCAACTCGTCCTTGATGCGCTTGACCGCATGGTCCAGCACCCCGGTCACGCACTGCACCGTGGTGGTGATGCCCAGGATATTGCGCGTGCCGACGGTACCGTCGGCGTTGCGGTAGCCCTCGAAGGTGTAACCCTCCAGCGGCGCATCGGCCAGCGGTACATCGGTGGACAGCGGCAGGCTGTTCAGCGGCGGTGCGGTGGGCATGCGCAACTGGTCCTCCTTGACCCAACTGCCACGGGGAATCGGTTGCAGCGCGTAGCCAATGACCTGACCGTAGCGAATCACCTCGCCGCCCTGGGGAATATCCTGCAGCGTGACCTTGTGGCTCTGCGGTACAAAGTCGACGGTGACCAGGCCGTCCGGGAACTCGGTCCCGGACGGTACGCCCTGGTCATTGACGACGATCACCACATTGTCCCGCTCATGCAGGCGGATATAACGCGGCGAATCGGCATGTTCAATCAGTTGCATGGACGCCGCTCCTTCAGGATTTAGCTTCAGACAGGCTGGAAAATTGATCACCCTTGGCCGTGGGTTCTTTGAGCACGACACGTTTGATCGGCCCCACGATGACCAGGTAGCTGAACACCGCCACCAGCGCGTTGCAGCCGACAAACACCAGCGCCCACTTGAACGAGCCGGTAGCGTTGATGATGTAGCCGATGACGATTGGTGTGGTGATCGATGCCAGGTTACCGAAGGTGTTGAACAGGCCACCGCTCAAACCGGCGATCTGTTTTGGCGAAGTATCGGAGACCACGGCCCAGCCCAGTGCGCCGACGCCTTTACCGAAGAAGGCCAGGGCCATGAAGCCCACCACCATCCATTCGATGTCCACGTAGTTGCACGCCACGATGCTGCTGGACACCAGCAGGCCAGCGATGATCGGCGCCTTGCGGGCGAAAGTCAGCGAGTGGCCCTTGCGCAGCAGGTAGTCGGAAATCACCCCGCCCAGCACGCCGCCGATGAAACCGCAGATCGCCGGCAGGGACGCGATGAAACCAGCCTTGAGGATGGTCATGCCGCGCTCCTGCACCAGGTACACCGGGAACCAGGTCAGGAAGAAGTAGGTGATGCCGTTGATGCAGTACTGGCCCAGATACACGCCGAGCATCATGCGGTTGGTCAGCAGTTGGCGGATGTAATCCCACTTCGGACCGTCGGTGTTCTTATCCTTGCCCTTATCCTGGTCCATGTCGACCATCGCCCCATTAGCGGCGATGTAATTGAACTCGGCCTCGTTGATCATCGGGTGCTGACGCGGGCTGTGGATAATTTTCAGCCAGACCAGCGAGAACACGATACCGACCACGCCCATCACGATGAACACGTGCTGCCAGCCGAAGCGGTAGACAATCCAGCCCATCAGCGGTGCAAACAACACCGTCGCGAAATACTGGGCCGAGTTGAAAATCGCCGAAGCGGTGCCGCGTTCAGCGGTGGGGAACCAGGCCGCGACGATGCGGGCGTTGCCTGGGAAGGAAGGCGCCTCGGCCAGCCCAACCAGAAAACGCAACATGAACAGCGCCACCACGGCGGTGGAGACACCGAACTCACCGACATAGCCTTGCAGCACGGTGAACAGCGACCAAGTGAAGATGCTCAAAGCATAGATTTTTTTTGACCCGAACCGGTCAAGCAGCCAGCCGCCCGGAATCTGCCCGGCCACGTAGGCCCAGCCGAAGGCGGAGAAGATATAACCGAGGGTAACGGCATCGATGCCGAGGTCTTTCTGCAGGCTGGAGCCGGCGATAGCGATGGTTGCGCGGTCGGCGTAATTGATCGTCGTCACCAAAAACAGCATGAGCAGGATCAAACAGCGGACGCGAGTCGGCTTGGTTTCTTGCATGTAAATCTACTTCCACTCATTATTTTTATACGGGTCAGCGCGGTGTTACGCCCTGTAGGAGCTGTCGAGTGCAGCTCCTACAAGGGTGTTGCGCTGTATCAGGAGCCGATGTAGGAAGTCTTCACCACGGTGTAGAACTCTTGCGCGTAGCGACCTTGCTCACGCGAACCATAGGACGAGCCTTTGCGCCCGCCGAATGGCACGTGATAATCCACGCCGGCGGTCGGTAGGTTGACCATCACCATGCCTGCCTGGGAATGGCGCTTGAAGTGGTTGGCATACTTCAGCGACGTGGTGGCGATACCAGCCGACAGACCGAACTCGGTGTCGTTGGCCATCGCCAGTGCCGCCTCGTAGTCAGCCACGCGCACCACGTTGGCCACCGGGCCGAAGATCTCTTCGCGGCTGATGCGCATCGAGGCTTCGCTGTCGGCGAACAGGGTCGGCGCCAGGAAGTAACCTTCAGTGTCGCACGTCACCAAACCACCACCGCTGACCAGCCGTGCACCTTCGCTCTGGCCGATATCAATGTACTTCAAGTCCTGGCTGAGCTGAGCTTCGGAAACCACCGGGCCGATATCAGTGCCCGCCTTCAATGCATGACCCACCTTGATCGACTGCATGCGCTCGGCCATGGCCTCGACGAACGTGTCATGGATACCGGCGGTGACGATCAGGCGACTTGAAGCCGTGCAACGCTGCCCGGTGGAGTAGAACGCGCTCTGCACCGCCAGTTCGACAGCCTGCTTGAGGTCGGCGTCATCGAGGATGATCTGCGGGTTCTTGCCGCCCATCTCCAACTGCACCTTGGCCTGGCGCGACACGCAGTTGACGGCGATCTGCCGCCCCACGCCCACCGAACCGGTAAAGCTGATGCCGTCGACTTTCGGGCTATTGACCAGCACTTCGCCAACCACACGGCCGCTGCCCATCACCAGATTGAACGCACCCGCCGGGAAACCGGCACGGGAAATGATCTCCGCCAGGGCCCAGGCACAGCCCGGCACCAGCTCGGCGGGCTTGATCACCACGCAGTTGCCGTAGGCCAGGGCCGGGGCGATTTTCCACGCCGGAATGGCGATCGGGAAATTCCACGGCGTGATCAGGCCGACCACGCCGAGGGCTTCGCGGGTAACTTCAACATTGACGCCTGGGCGCACCGACGGTACGTAATCGCCCGACAGGCGCAGGCATTCACCGGCGAAGAATTTGAAAATGTTGCCGGCGCGGGTCACTTCGCCAATGGCTTCGGGCAGGGTCTTGCCCTCTTCCCGGGCCAGCAGTTGGCCGAGCTCTTCACGGCGGGCGAGGATCTCGCTGCCGACTTTGTCTAGCGCATCATGACGGGCCTGAATGCCCGAGGTCGACCAGGCCGGGAAGGCGACGCGGGCGGCTTCGATGGCGGCATTGACTTGCGCTGCGTCAGCCTTGGCGTACTCACCGATGACATCGGACAAATCAGACGGGTTGATGTTGGTGCAGTAGTCAGCACCGGCCACCCACTGACCATTGATGTAGTTATCGAAACGCTTTGAATCTGCCACGGAGCTACTCCTTCTACAAAAGCGGTCTAGGAACGCAGAACGTCCCTGGCTGCGCTTCCACGCGATGCGTGGGAACGATCAAGCCTTACGCAAAAAGCCGCTGATTGCTCAGCGGCCTTATCGGGTCTGTTACTGCTTGCCTTGCTTGTCGATCAGCGCGGCCAGGGCTTCGTATTCTTCGGGCAACAGGTCGGTCAGCGGCGTGCGCACAGGGCCCGCGTCATAACCAACGATCTTCGCGCCAGCCTTGACGATGCTCACCGCGTAACCGGCCTTGCGGTTGCGGATGTCCAGGTACGGCAGGAAGAAGTCGTCGATGATCTTGCCGACAGTCTCGTGATCGTCACGGGCAATGGCGTGGTAGAAATCCATCGCGGTTTTCGGGATGAAGTTGAACACCGCCGAAGAGTAGACCGGCACGCCCAGGGCCTTGTAGGCCGCGGCGTAGACTTCAGCGGTCGGCAGGCCGCCCAGGTAGCTGAAACGATCGCCGAGGCGGCGACGGATCGACACCATCAGCTCGATATCGCCCAGGCCATCCTTGTAGCCGATCAGGTTCGGGCAGCGCTCGGCCAGTTGCTCCAGCAACGTGGCGTTCAGGCGGCAGACGTTGCGGTTGTACACCACCACGCCGATTTTCACCGATTTGCACACCGCTTCAACGTGGGCGGCAACGCCGTCCTGGCTGGCTTCGGTCAGGTAATGCGGCAGCAGCAACAGGCCCTTGGCACCCAGGCGCTCGGCTTCTTGGGCGTATTCGATGGCCTGGCGAGTGGCACCGCCAACACCGGCAAGGATTGGCACGCTGGTGGCGCAGGTATCGACGGCGGTCTTGATGACTTGGGAATACTCGCTGGCGGCCAGGGAGAAGAATTCACCGGTGCCGCCCGCAGCGAACAATGCAGAGGCGCCATACGGGGCCAGCCACTCGAGGCGCTTGATGTAGCTGTCGCGATTGAAATCGCCAAGGGCTGTGAAATCGGTGACCGGGAACGACAGCAGGCCCGACGAGAGGATGGACTTCAGTTCTTGTGGATTCATTATTCGAACACCCTGGACGCAAATGATGTGTTGTAGGAAACGGTTCAGCTTCATGCGAAGTTGTAGGTCATCGTACAACTTAAAATATGTACGTCAACTGCATTTCGTCTTTTGTCGGGTGTCGGGGTTGAGGCGTTTGTCGCAAAACCTTGTAAATCGGGCTTTTGAGCCGGAGGGAAAAGACTGACGAAACTTGCCGAACGAGCACTAGGACCGCTCATCGCGACTGTCAACTCTGTCAGTAGCCGCCGTTATGGCAAGGGGGCATAACCCAGGCATGGCTGTGCTGTGCACGGCCGTAGTCCCTTTCACAATCTTTTAAGTGAGTCGCCCGTACGCGACGATCAGGGCTGCCTCACAGGGAGTGACATCATGGCGAAGAGCTATGCGAAACCGACGCTCAAGGGTTTTCCAACCACAGGGGAAGTCACGATCAACTTGTCACAGGTAGAGACGTTGACCGTGAAGATTCCGGATGCAGATTTCGACCCCTACTCAAACGCCCGACTGACTCTGGGCGTCGGCTCGACGTCTCCAACTCCGGTAGGCGCGTTTACACCGCTGACCGAGGGCGAGGAAGGTACGCCCTGCAAGGATGTGACAATGACGCTAACCAATGCCGACTTGACAGCTTACATCGGCAAATTGGTTGAGCTTCGTTATGAGGTTAGCTACGAGAGCTGGGATCCCGATACATCCGAGCCGCAAATGTTGCGGGTCAAGGCGTAGTAGCCATCTCCGTGCGTTTGTCGACTGGTAAGCGAGCAGCAACGCAGTATCTGTGTGACTCACCTCATCTCAACTGACAGCAGCTAGCCCTGTGCCTGCGCCTCTTCATGGGCCTGGCGCAGCCTTTCACGGCTGTTGGTCAGGTGCAGACGCATGGCCGCGCGGGCCGCCTCGGAGTCCTGGCGGGCGATGGCGTCGTAGATCTCCTCGTGCTCACGGCTCAGACGATTCATGTAGCGCTGCTGGTCATCGTGGGCCAAACGCGCCGAGTTCACCCGGGTACGTGGAATGATGCTGGTGCCCAGGTGAGTCATGATGTCAGTGAAGTAGCGATTGCCGGTGGACAGGGCGATTTCCAGGTGGAAGGCGAAGTCCGAGGCCACCGCATCGCTGGCGTGGGCGGCGCTTTCGTTCAAGGCGTCGAGGGCGGCGCGCATCGCGGCCAGTTGCTCGTCGCTGCGTCGCTGCGCCGCAAGCCCAGCGGATTCCACCTCCAGGCTGATGCGCAATTCCAGGATCGCCAGCACGTCACGCAAAGTGACCACCGTGGCCGGGTCGATGCGAAAACCGCTTGGGCTCGGCGTGTCCAGCACGAAAGTGCCAATGCCATGGCGCGTTTCCACCTGGCCGGCCGCCTGCAAGCGGGAAATCGCCTCGCGCACCACGGTACGGCTGACACCATGGGCTTCCATGATCGCTGACTCGGTGGGCAATTTATCGCCACGCTTGAGCAGGCCGTCGCGAATCTGCTCGGTCAACACCGTCACCAGCTCCTGCGCCAGGCTGCGACGCTTGCGGGGAAAGCGTGGTACTTCGATCGGGTTTTCCATGGGGCTGTGTCTCGGTAAACGGCTGAATGGCATCATCATAGCGCAACGTGGTTGTACGATCACCGTGGGTGCATCAATGAGTCTTGTGCAGGGGCCGGGTCGCCTCCATCGCGAGCAGGCTCGCTCCCACACTGAATCGGTTGTAGACGAAAACATCCGACTCACCACAAACCCTTGTGAAAGCAAGCTTGCTCGCGCTGGCGGCGGGTCAGCCACATCCATATCAACTGATACACCGCTATCGCGAGCAAGCCCGCTCCCACAGGTTTTGTGGTGCTCAGGCGGTCACTGCACGCTCCAGGAGTTGGCCATTTTCGATACGCACATGTCGTGGATGGAACCGTTTCAAACTGCTTCGGTGGCCAACGCTGACGATGCTCAGGCCCGGCAACTGGTCAATCAGCGCCTGGTACAGGGTCGCCTCGTCTTCTTCATCCATCGCCGACGTGGCTTCGTCCATGTACAACCATTGCGGTGCATAAAGCAATGCGCGGGCAAAGGCCAAGCGTTGCTGCTCGCCGGGCGAGAGCATGCGCTGCCAGTGGTTGCTTTCATCCAGCCGTGCAATCAGGTGGGGCAGGCGGCAGGTGTCTAGCACCTGGGCATAACGTTCGGTGGGATAGATATCGCCGGCCTGTGGATAACTCAATACCTCACGCAGGCTGCCAATCGGCAGATAAGGCTTCTGCGGCAGGAACAGGTAACGCGCCGCCGGAAGCCGGATCGTCCCGTGCCCTGCCGGCCATAAATGCCCCATCGCCCGCAGCAGTGTCGACTTGCCACTGCCCGAACGACCACTGAGCATCACCCGTTCGCCCGGCTCCACAGTCATGTCGGCGTTGTTGAGCAGATGGCGAGCGTCGGCCAGGTCCAGTCCCAGGTTGCGCACCTTCAACGCATCGCCCTGGTTTTGCACGTCAATGGCCGGCACGCGGTCTTCGTTGTCGCTCATGGCCTGGCGAAAGCTCAGTAGACGATCACAGGTGGCGCGCCACGCAGCGAGCTCGGCATAAGCGCTGATGAACCAGCTGAAGTTCTCTTGCACATTGCCGAAGGCCGAGTTGATCTGCATGAGCTCGCCCAACTGGATCTTGCCGGTGAAGTAGCGCGGCGCGGCGACAATGAACGGGAAAATAATCGCGATCTGGCCGTAGCCGGAGGTGAAGAACGTCAGGCGCTTGGACACCCGCATGATGTCCCAGAAGTTATGCCAGACCAGGCCGAAACGCCCGCTCAGGCGACGGTTCTCGTTCGGCTCGCCGTTGTACAGTGCAATGCTCTCGGCGTTTTCGCGTACCCGTACCATGGAGAAACGCAGGTCGGCTTCGAAGCGTTGCTGGTTGTTGTTCAGACCGATCAGACGTCGGCCGATCAGGTGCGTCAGCCAACTGCCCACCGCCGCATACACCAGCGCGCACCAGAACATGTAGCCCGGGATGGTGTAGCCGAACACTTCGAGGCTGCCTGATACGCCCCACAAAATGATCGAGAACGACACCAGGCTGACCACGGTGCGCAGCAATCCCAAGCCCAGGCTCAGGGTATTGGTGGTAAAACTGTTGAGGTCTTCGGAAATCCGCTGGTCCGGGTTGTCGGTATAACCGCCCTGCTCCAGTCGGTAATAGTTCTTGTCACTGAGCCAACGGGCGAAATGCTGCTCAGTGAGCCAGGCCCGCCAGCGGATGGTGAGCATCTGCGTGAGGTACAAGCGGTAGACAGCGCCCAGGATCGCCACCGCCGCGATGCCGCAGAAATACAGGATCAACTGCCAGAACGCCGCGCTGTCCTTCGCTTGCAGGGCGTTGTAGAAATCCTTGTACCAACTGTTGATCCACACCGAGATTGCCACGCTGAACAGTGACAGTGCGATCACGGCGATCAACAGCGTCCAGGCCTTGCCCTTCTCCTCACTGCGCCAGTACGGCGTGGTCATTTGCCAGACACGGCGGAAAAACTGCCCGCGCACCGCGTCATTGACCGCGGAATATTCAGCGTTCTGATTCATGGTTAAGGCTCAATAGGGAAAAAACTCGGGCCGATCATAAAACAACGGCCCGATGTGTCGCGAGGGTGGACAACACCTGTTCAGCGCAGGTTCAGCGGCGCACGGGCCGCTTCTGCAATTTGCGCTGCAAAGTCCGCCGGTGCATGCCCAAGGCGCGGGCCGTGGCGGAGATATTGCCTTCGTGCTCGGTCAGCACCCGCTGGATGTGCTCCCATTGCAGGCGATCCACCGACATGGGGTTTTCCGGCACCAGGGTGTCAAGGTCAGCGTGCTCGGACAACAGCGCCGCCAGTACATCATCGGCGTCCGCCGGTTTGCACAGGTAATTGCAGGCACCGCGCTTGATGGCTTCGACCGCCGTGGCGATGCTCGAATAACCGGTGAGGATCACCACGCGCATCTCCGGGTCCAGCTCCAACAGCTTGGGCAGCAGCACCAGGCCCGAGTCGCCGTCCATTTTCAGGTCCAGGGCGGCGTAGTCCGGCAGGTCGGCCTGGGCGATGATCAGGCCTTCCTCGGCAGAACCTGCGGTGCTGACGCGAAAACCGCGACGGGACATGGCCCGGGCCATGACGCGGGTAAACGTGGCGTCGTCATCTACCAGCAACAGGTGCGGCAGTTCTTCGCCGTCGACTTGGATCTCGTCACTCATGTTCGTCTCCTCGGTCGGCATGGGGCAGGCGCAGCTCGGTGAGCGTGCCGCCTTCCTCATGGGGGTAGAGTTTCACCGAGCCGCCGGCGCGTGTCACGCTGGCTTTGCTCAAAAACAGGCCCAGGCCGAAACCTTTGCCCTTGGTGGTATAGAACGGCTTACCGATCTGCTCGGCAATCGCCAGCGGTACACCGGCGCCGTGGTCGCGAATACTGATGGTCAGTTCATCGGCATTCCAGTCCAGCGCCACTTCCAGGCCTTCGGGGCAGGCATCGGCGGCGTTGTTCAACAGGTTCAGCAACGCCTGGGTCAGGTCCGGCGGCGGCGCCATGCGCGGCACTACGCCCTTGCCCAGGCACTGGAAGCGATAACTGGCTTCGGGGCGCATCAGGTGCCAGCGGTTCAGAGCATCGTCGAGCCAGAAGGTGACCGCCTGCATGTCGATGTCCAGCCGGCGATTGGCCTCGGCGGCGCGCACCAAGTATTGCAGGGTTTCCTTGCAGAGCTTGACTTGGTCCTGGAGCACACTGAGGTCGTCCTGCAGCGCCGGGTCGTGGTGATCCTGGCGCATCTCCTTGAGCAGCACGCTCATGGTCGCCAGCGGTGTACCCAACTCATGAGCGGCGCCAGCGGCCTGGGTCGCCACGGCCAACAACTGCTCGTCGCGCAGGCCCTCTTCGCGGCGAATGGCCCGCAGTTCTTCCTGGCGGCGCAGCTCCTCGGCCATGCGCGCGGCAAAAAAAGTGATGACCCCCGCGGCCAGGGCGAAACTCAGCCACATGCCGTAGATCTGCAGGTTTTCCCGGGCGATGGGGAACGTTTCCAGCGGGTAAAAGCGCGCCAGCAGCAAGGTGTACAGCGCCAGGGCGATGCCAGAAAGAATCAGCGAAAATCGCCACGGCAACGTCACGGCGGCGATGGTCAGTGGCACCAGGTAATAAGAGACGAAGGGGTTGGTGGAGCCGCCGGAGAAATACAGCAGCGCGCTATGGATAAACAAATCGCCGGCCAGCTGCACGGCATACTCCAGCTCGGTCACCGGCCATGAGGCACGCAGGCGAATCGCCGTCAGCGCACAGAGCACGCTGGAACAGACCAGGGTGATCGCCAGTTGCAGCCAGGGCAGCGGCAGCAGGTCGAACCAATAGGCGAGCCCCACGGAACCGGCCTGGGCCGCCAGGACCAGGATGCGGATGAACGTCAGGCGCCAGAGGTTCTGGCGAGAGGCGGAAGTCAGTTGCAAAGGGGCGAGCATGAGCTCTCCTGATGAGCGCTCCAGGCGAATCGCACGGAGTATAACCAAGGCGCGGCTTGCAGCGGCAGATATGCGGCAAAGCGCCACAGCCCCGGATGCTTGCTCCCTCGCCACAAAAGCTCCACCGACCTTCGCATCTGTATAGAAGTTGTAACTGTGCGAACCCACTCATAAAAGCTAGAGTCTTATCGTTCACGCAGGCCCGGAACCAACCCCTGCGCATCATTCCAAGGAGCTTTCATGCACACGTTCAGTCGCCCCGCTGCCCTGCTCGCCCTCAGCCTCGGCACCGTCGCCAGCCTGCCGGCCCTGGCCGCCGATGAGCTTCACTACAACCAGATCTCCCTGCGCGCCGAAGTCAGCCAGGAAGTGGCCCGCGACCTGATGATCGTCACCCTCTACACCGAGGAACAGAACACCGACCCGGCCAAACTCGCCGCCGCCGTCAGCACCACGCTGAACAAAGCCATCGGCCAGGCCAAGCAGGTCAAGGACATCAACCTGCGCCAAGGCAGCCGCAACAGCTACCCGGTCTACGACAACAAAGGCGGGAAAATCACCGGCTGGCGCGAGCGCGCCGAACTGCGCCTGGAAAGCGCCGACTTCGCCGCCCTGTCCAAACTCACTGGCGAACTGCTGGGCGACCTGAAAATGGCCGGCATGGACTTCGCCATCGCCACCGCCACCCGCAAAAGCAGCGAAGATGCCCTGCTCAAGGACGCCGTCAACGCCTTCAAGGCCCGCGCCCAACTGGCCACCGACGCCCTGGGCGGCAAGGGTTACAAAATCGTCAACCTGAACTTCAATACCAATGGTTATCCACAACCGTACATGCGCCCGCAGATGATGATGAAAGCGGCGTCGATGGATGCAGGGTCGGTTACGCCTGAAGTGGAAGCGGGCACCAGCCAGGTGTCGATGACGGCGGAAGGGATGGTTGAGGTGTTGATGCAGTAACCATTCGAGGGGGCGGGTCAATTGCACTCATGGCAATTGATCCGCCTGTTGTGGAAGGACCCCTTAGCCTGGCGACACGGTCCTTACATCACATTCTTATTTCAGCAAGGCAACGGCCGCTTTAGCGAGCTGGATGAACAATTCATCATCCTGCGCATCAAAATCGCCATCTCCGTCGGCATCTCCTTTTACGTCCACCTTGTCGTAGCGACCATTTTTCAACGAGGAGGACACAGAGGTTGAAAAATCAAGCTCCTTACCGCTGTAGAACTCAAATAGAACCTCAGGGCTACCGTCACGATCCAGGTCTTCGATAGATATGCGAATTTCTTTAGCGGCCATGATTACACCTCTTCCAATGAATTAAGTAATGACGGCATCGCTACAGAAGTGGAGCGCGCCTGGATCCAACCTACCTCCAGGTGCGCAGCGTCGCTACTGTCAGATCTGTCAGGTGTATGCCTGTACAGAGGCTCTCAAGGTGCTGGGCTCGCCGGCGCTTCCAACTGATCCAACGCCTTGTCCACCAGCAACTGGCACAACTCCACTAACTGATGAATCCCCAGCGCCACGCTGCGCCGCGTGCCCTCCACTTCAAAGGCCAGGTCCTCGGCCATGGCTTTTATCGAGGCCAGGGTTTCGGAGGTGCTGGTCAGTAGTGTGTCAGCGTCGGCTTTGGCGGTGACGGAGAACAGGCTGTCGATGCGCTGATCGGTGCTTGGCTCTAGTTTTTTTGGGTTGAGGTAATGGTTAAGTGCCCGCTCGGCGGCGGCGCGGTCTTTGAGTAGGTCTTCGATGGAATCGAAGCCGGAAAGGGGGTTGGTTTTGTTGAAGGGTGGGTCGGGGACTGACTTATCCATATGTAATACTCCTGTATAAAATTGGAACCATCCCTGTGTCGTTTCCACGCGACAATAGGTGGCAGCGGTACGCGGGGTGGAAATACCGGTTAACAGGACCCGGCCAGACCGAAGTCTGCCCACGCACAGCCGCCAAGACGCAGTTTGCAGACGAAATGAGACGTCGGCAACACGATGTTCAGCCATGCACTGTTAAAAGGTTCAGGTTTCCACACCCGGTCGCTGGATGGCAGCGACGTTCAAAGGTTAGAGAGCCCACTTCCGAGCGACAACCCTAAAAAGCTGTGGGATGTTTCCTTTCGGGGCCGGTGATCCTTCCGACAAAAATGAATGACTCATCACACCTCCTGGCGCTGCAACCCCCGTGACGAGGGAGATTGCTCCCGCTGGGCTGCGAAGCGGCCCCAAACCTGACACCTCGGTACGTCAGATGGATGCAGTCGCTGCTCTTGGGGCCGCTTCGCGCCCCAGCGGGAGCAAGCTCCCTCGCCACGGGTTTGGTAGTCGGCGGGACATAGGCATATTGCTTCGACCTCTGCTGGGATCTTCTCAGAACGGACTCGTAAATATTTTTGACAGCTCAAAAAACAGCACGGGGAACTGTCCACGTTTTATGGAATGTGGACAGCGAAAGATTAGGTCTACTTGAAAAGTCAACATATTTTTCTTAGGCATGAAATGACCAACCTTCACACCAGGGCCTTCAGGCGACCTTCGCGAACAAATCCACACACAACTGATCGGGTACATCCGTGAAAAGATAGGCCGGCTACAAGGCCGCCTTCGCGAGCAGGCTCGCTCCCACAGTTTGATCGAAGTACAACCGGGAGAGACAGGTCGGCTGTCAGGCCGCCTCGCGAGCAAGCTTTGCTCCCACAGGTCCTGCTCAAACAGATCGGATGGGTGTACGACCGGGAGAACCAGGTCGGCTACTAGGCCGCCTCGTCGTGGACGTTGATCTCGGGCGCCCCGTTAACCACGATGGCCGAACGCAGGCATTGCGCAGTGGGCATCCCGGCATGGATGCCGGGATAGCCGCGCTGGGCCATGGATGGCCCTTCGCGGCGGGCCCACGGAGCAATGCCTTCGTTCGGGCATGCCGAGCCTAAGCGAGGCACCAAGTGGTGGGGCAAAAGCGTTTTGCTTACTTTTGACTGGGCCGGCTTCCGGGCGTCTCAAAAGTGAGCCGCCGTCAGGGCGGAACCCTAAGCAGCCGTTACCGCAGCAATGGATATGTACCCCACCAACAAAACCCTGGCCGGCTGTCAGGCCGCCTTCGCGAGCAGGCTCGCTCCCACAGTTGGATCGGAGTATGACCGGGAGAGCCAGGTCGGCTGTCAGGCCGCCTCGCGAGCAAGCTTTGCTCCCACAGGCCTGACGGGTGTGTGACCGGACAGCCTCGCCCCCGAAACGACAAGGCGCCACCCAGGGAAGCCGCAGGTTGCGACGAGTACCACCCTCAACTTATGGGCAATGACGGTGCAACGCGCGTCCCTCCCTAACGCACGAATGCCGGCACACATGCTCCAGCAGAAAAGGATCAAGACCATCGTCAGCATGAGTGAAGCAAGCACATCAAGCGTGCAAAAACTGGCGAACATGCTGCAATGATTTACATCGAGTCCTCCGATAACCCGACAACTGACTGGAGCGATAAACAGGGATTTCAAACTCAGCCCATTCGGCCTCACACCCGTCTACGGCGCGGGTTTGAAGAAGTAACACCCGCCCATTTCCGGTGCATTGCGGCCGCCAAACGCACCCGAAAAGAGCGCGATTTACCTCGAAAAAACACGCGCAAACGATCAAATGCGCCGAAAGTTACACGGATGCGACATTAAGGTACGTTCGTACCACTGTTTCGGGTTTGTGACCGCTCTGGATCTTGCATTGGGTATGGGGCCTGCATAAGTATCCGCAGGACGACTCACGAGGTCGCCCTCAAATCCAAAAATGACAACAAATCATGAGGCCAACATGCTTAAACAAGCGGTCATTCCGTTTTTAGTCGGCGCAAGCTTATTAGCCAGCGCACCTTTCGCCCAAGCCGCGACTAACCTGGTGTTCTGCTCCGAAGGGAGCCCGGCCGGTTTTGACCCTGGTCAGTACACCACCGGAACCGACTTCGACGCCTCTGCAGAGACCATGTTCAACCGCCTGACCCAGTTTGAACGCGGCGGCACCGCTGTGATTCCTGGCCTGGCAACCAAGTGGGATATTTCCGAAGACGGCCTGACCTACACCTTCCACCTGCGTGAAGGTGTCAAGTTCCACACCACCCCGTACTTCAAGCCGACCCGCGAATTCAACGCCGACGACGTGCTGTTCACCTTCGATCGCATGATCAGCAAGGATGACCCGTTCCGTAAGGCCTACCCGACCGAGTTCCCGTACTTCACCGACATGGGGATGGACACCAACATCACCAAGATCGATAAAGTCGACGACCACACCGTCAAGTTCACCCTCAAGGATGTCGACGCCGCGTTCATCCAGAACATGGCCATGAGCTTCGCCTCGATCCAGTCCGCCGAATACGCCGCCCAGTTGCTCAAGGAAGGCAAGCCCGCGGACATCAACCAGAAGCCGGTCGGCACCGGCCCGTTCGTGTTCAAGAGCTACCAGAAAGACTCCAACATCCGCTACACCGGGAACAAGGACTACTGGAAGCCTGACGACGTGAAGATCGACAACCTGATCTTCGCCATCACCACCGACCCGTCGGTGCGCATGCAGAAGCTCAAGAAAAACGAATGCCAGATCACCCTCTTCCCACGCCCGGCCGACCTCAAGTCCCTGAAGGAAGATAAAGCGCTGAAAATGCCTGACCAGGCGGGTTTCAACCTGGGCTACATCGCTTACAACGTGATGGACAAGATCAAGGGCAGCAATGAGCCAAACATTCTGGCCGACCTGAAAGTTCGCCAGGCGCTGGACATGTCGGTCAACAAGCCGCAGATCATCGATTCGGTCTACCAGGGCGCTGGCCAGCTGGCTGTCAACGCCATGCCGCCAACCCAATGGTCCTACGACACCACCATCAAGGACGCCAAGTACGACCCTGAGAAAGCCAAGGCGCTGCTCAAGGAAGCCGGCGTCAAGGAAGGCACCAACATCACCCTGTGGGCGATGCCGGTGCAGCGTCCGTACAACCCGAACGCCAAGCTGATGGCCGAGATGCTGCAGTCCGACTGGAAGAAAATCGGCCTGAACGTCAACATCGTCAGCTACGAATGGGGCGAGTACATCAAGCGTTCCAAGGGCGGCGAGAACCAGGCGATGATCATCGGCTGGAGCGGCGACAACGGTGACCCGGACAACTGGCTCAACGTGCTGTTCGGCTGCGACTCGCTGGCCGGCAACAACTTCTCCAAATGGTGCGACAAGAAATTCGACGGTCTGGTCAAGGAAGCCAAGCGCACCACCGACCAAGCCAAGCGCACCGAACTGTACAAACAGGCACAACACGTCCTCAAGGATGCCGTGCCAATGACACCTATCGCTCACTCGACGGTGTATCAACCCATGCGCGCCAACGTTCAGGATTTCAAGATCAGCCCATTTGGCTTGAACTCCTTCTACGGCGTCAGCGTCAGCAAATAAAGACAGGCAACGGCGGCGTCCTCAACGTCGCCGTTGCTGTATCTGCCGAGACCAAGACCCAGGAAACCGCCTACATCCAAAAGCACTGCATACCACAGCAGTTGGTTTAGGACGTGTCGCCCTTTCCCATAAGTCTTCCAGGCATTACGCATTTACCGCCTGGCCCACGACGCCTCCCGTCGAGGCCTGGACGGCTTGCTGATCCTGCGGCATCGCGACGCAATGGAATGAGCTCAGTGTTCCGGACCTGTCCCCGGAAGGACACCGGTTCACTGTTAAAACACCCCGAACGAGAGAGGGAGCGTCATGCGCCATACCTTGGTTTTATCCGCATTGCTGAGCACCGGCCTGTTGGCCACGACATCCGCAGCCCAGGCTGCTGGCAGCAGCCTGGTGTTCTGTTCCGAAGGCAGCCCCGCCGGCTTCGACACCGCGCAATACACCACGGCCACCGACAACGATGCCGCCGAGCCGCTGTACAACCGCCTGGCCGAGTTTGAAAAAGGTGCGACCAATGTCGTCCCAGGGCTGGCAACAAGCTGGGACATTTCCGAAGACGGCCTGAAGTACACGTTTCACCTGCGCGAAGGGGTGAAGTTTCATACCACCAACTACTTCACACCGACCCGGGATTTCAACGCCGACGACGTAGTGTTCACCTTCAACCGCATGCTTGACCCGCAGCACCCGTTCCGCAAGGCCTACCCCACCGAGTTCCCGTACTTCAACGGCATGAGCCTGAACAAGAACATCGCCAAGGTGGAAGCGACCGGGCCGCTGACCGTGGTCATGACCCTCAACAGCGTGGACGCCGCGTTCATCCAGAACATCGCCATGAGTTTTGCCGCGATCCTGTCGGCCGAGTACGCCGACCAGTTGCTCAAGAGCGGCAAGCCGAGCGACATCAACCAGAAACCGATCGGCACCGGGCCGTTCGAGTTCAAGAGCTACCAGAAAGACTCCAACATCCGCTACGTTGCCAACCAGCAGTACTGGGCGCCGGAACGGGTCAAGCTCAACAACCTGATCTTCTCCATCAACACCGACGCATCGGTACGGGTGCAGAAGCTCAAGGCCAACGAATGCCAAGTCACCCTGCATCCGCGTCCGGCCGATGTGCCGGCCTTGAAGAACGACCCCAAGTTGCAACTGATCGAGAAACCCGGCTTCAACCTCGGTTATATCGCCTATAACACCCGCCACAAGCCGTTCGACCAGGTCGAAGTGCGCCAGGCGCTGGACATGGCGGTGAACAAGCAAGGCATTCTCAACGCCGTGTACCAGGGGGCGGGGCAACTGGCGGTCAACGCCATGCCGCCGACCCAATGGTCCTACGACGAGACCATCAAGGACGCTCCCTACAACCCGGAAAAAGCCAAGGAGTTGCTCAAGGCCGCCGGGGTCAAGGACGGCACCGAAATCACCCTCTGGGCCATGCCCGTGCAACGCCCCTACAACCCCAACGCCAAGCTGATGGCCGAAATGCTCCAGGCCGACTGGGCGAAGATCGGCCTGAAGGTGAAGATCGTCAGCTACGAATGGGGCGAGTACATCAAGCGCACCAAGAACGGCGAGCACGACATCAGCCTGATCGGCTGGACCGGTGATAACGGCGACCCGGACAACTGGCTGGGCACGCTGTACAGCTGCGACGCCATTGGCGGCAACAACTACTCCATGTGGTGTGACCCGGACTACGACAAGCTGATCAAGCAGGCCAAGGTCGTCACCGACCGCGACCAGCGCACCGTGCTCTACAAGCAGGCCCAGCAGTTGCTCAAGCAGCAAGTGCCGATCACCCCTGTTGCCCACTCGACGGTCAACCAGCCACTGAGTGGCAAAGTCGAAGGGTTCAAGGTCAGCCCCTTCGGTCGCAACGTGTTCTCGGGCGTCAGCCTGAACCCATAACCGTATAGCCACACAGCGAGGGTTTCCGTTGAAGCCCTCACGCAGACGTCTTGCCATAATTCGCCGATCAGGCGCCATGCAAACGTTTGCTAGCTGTGATTGAGTTGCAAAAACCGATAGCCGTATCACCAAAAAAGAACGGCATTAAAAAGAAAAAAAGGAGCTTTACCCATGAAACTGAGTAGCACCGCGTTACTGGCCCTGGCCATCAGCAGCATCACCGCCACGGCGTATGCTGAATCCCAGAGCCAGGCGGTCACCCCGGTGACCCTCAAGACCACCAGCGAGCAAAGCGAAGCCAAGGGCTTCATCGACGGCCAATCCGTCAGTGGCAGCACACGCAACTGGTACGCCAACGAGCAATTCAAGCGCGGCGCGAAACTCACCTATCGCAAGAACGGCGAAGCACGCGAGACCGACCGCCGTATCAACTGGCTGCAAGGCACCATCATCAAGTACAACTCGGGCTTCACCGAAGGCACCGTGGGCTTCAGCACCGAGCTGGCCGCCTACAACGTCATCGCCCTGGACCAGGATCGCAAGGACCTGGCGTCCAACAATGGCGGTGCACCGACCACCCGTCCTGGCGCCGGTAACAACCGTACCCTGACCCGCGAAGGCGGCGACGCCGTAGGCCAGTGGAGCAAACTGGGCCTGGCCAACGTCAAGGCCCGCGTTTCCAACACCACCCTGACTGCCGGCCGCCAGAACTTCAACAGCCCGATGGTCGACGTCATCGGCAACCGTGCCCTGCCCTCCAGCTTCCAGGGTGTGAGCCTGCACAGCGAAGAGTTCGAAAACCTGGGCTTCGACATCGCCACCTTCGACCGCAACTCGCCACGTACCGAAGAGAGCCAGCGCAAATTCCGTTCCGAATACGGCGACAGCAGCGTTGAAACCGATCACGTCAACACGGCAGGCATCACCTACCAGCCTCTGGCCAGCCTGAAGACCAGCCTCTGGGCGACCCAGGCTGAAGACATGTGGAACCAGTACTACTTCGGCGCCACCCACGAGCTGGGCGACAGCTCGATGCTGAGCCTGACCACCGGCCTGAACTACTACA
The DNA here is from genome assembly GCF_963970515.1 of Pseudomonas sp. RL_5y_Pfl2_73. Taxonomy (NCBI): domain Bacteria; kingdom Pseudomonadati; phylum Pseudomonadota; class Gammaproteobacteria; order Pseudomonadales; family Pseudomonadaceae; genus Pseudomonas; species Pseudomonas sp. RL_5y_Pfl2_73. The sequence goes on from NZ_CAXAPD010000008.1 coordinate 102,416, forward strand.
AGACCATGGATTCGGGCAAAAGCAAACTGGGCGAGATCGACAACGACACCTACTCCCTGTCGTTCGGCCTGACGCACCAGGCCCATAGCCTGACGTTCTCGTACCAGGAAGTGAACGGTAACGAGTACTTCGACTATCTGCACGAAACCAACGGCATCTACCTGGCCAACTCCCTGCTGTCGGACTTCAACGGCCCGAACGAGAAATCCTTCCAGATCGCCTACGGCCTGAACATGGCCGAATACGGCGTGCCGGGCCTGAAGTTCAACATCTACCAGGCGCGCGGCTGGGGCATCGACGGTACTCACTACAACAGCACCGGTTATAGCGATGTACGGGCCATGGACGGTGAGCACCACTACGAATACGGCATCGGCGCATCCTATGCCGTACAGAGCGGCCCACTGAAAGCCACCGCGATCCGTGCGACCTACACCGCGCACCGCGCCAGCGACAATCAGGCCGACGGCAGCCTCAACGAGTTCCGCCTGGTCACCATCATCCCGTTCAACATTCTCTAAACTGCCACCGGGCGGTCGACTCACAAGGTCGCCCGCCCGGTCTTTTGCCAATTACCCGATTGCAGAGGATTGACGATGAACATGATCCCCCTACGCGCCGCCATCGCCGCTGCGCTGCTGAGTGTCGCCGTTGGCGCCTCGGCCAAACCCCTGGTGGTTTGCACAGAAGCCAGCCCGGAAGGCTTCGACATGGTCCAGTACACGACTGCAGTCACCGCCGACGCCGTGGCGGAAACCATTTTCAATCGCCTGGCCGATTTCAAGCCCGGCACCACCGAAGTGATTCCGGCCCTGGCCGAATCCTGGGACATCAGTGACGATGGCCTGACGTACACCTTCCACCTGCGCAAGGGCGTCAAGTTCCACGCCACCGACTACTTCAAGCCGACCCGCGACATGAACGCCGACGACGTGGTCTGGAGCTTCCAGCGCCAGCTGGACCCGAATCACCCCTGGCACAAACTGTCGAGCGTGGGTTTCCCGTACTTTGAAAGCATGGGTTTCAAGGAACTGCTCAAGAGCGTCGAGAAAGTCGACGAGCACACGGTCAAGTTCAGTCTGACCCGCCGTGAAGCGCCGTTCCTGGCCGACATCGCCATGGCCTTCTCCTCGATCTACCCAGCCGAGTACGCCGATCAGTTGCTCAAGGCCGGCAAGACCGGCGATCTCAACAGCAAGCCAATCGGCACCGGGCCGTTCGTCTTCCAGCGCTACAACAAGGATGCCCAGGTGCGCTTCAAGGCCAACCCGGATTACTTCCGTGGCAAGCCGCCGGCGGATGCGCTGATATTGGCCATCGCCACCGACAACAACGTGCGCATGCAGAAGCTCAAGACCAACGAGTGCCAGATCGCGCTGTACCCCAAACCCGATGACATCCCCAGCATCAAGAAAGACCCGAACCTGAAGGTCGCCGAGCTGGATGCGATGACCGTTTCCTACACCGCCCTGAACACCAGCCACAAATACATGAGCGACGTGCGGGTGCGCAAAGCCATCGACCTGGCCTTCGACAAGGAAGCCTACGTCAACGCGCTGTTCGGCAAGGGCAACGCCACGGTGGCGGTCAACCCGTACCCGTCGACCCTGCTGGGTTTCAACCACGACCTGAAGAACCCGACCCGCGACCTGGACAAGGCTCGCCAGTTGCTCAAGGAAGCCGGCGTGCCGGAAGGCACCGTGTTCACCCTGTTCACCCGCAACGGCGGCGGCCCGACCAACCCCAACCCGATGCTCGGCGCGCAGATGATGCAGGCCGACCTGGCGAAAGTCGGGATCAAGGTCGATATCCGCGTGATGGAATGGGGCGAAATGCTCAAGCGCGCGAAAAACGGCGAGCACGACATGGTGTCCGCCGGATGGGCGGGCGACAACGGCGACCCGGATAACTTCCTGACGCCTATGCTCAGCTGCGAGGCCGCCAAGAACGGCGAGAACTACGCGCGCTGGTGCAACGAGAAATTCCAGGCGCTGATCGACCAGGCTCGCGCCACTGTGAGCCCTGAAGAACGCATCAAGCTCTATGAACAGGCCCAGGTGATTTTCAACCAGGACCAACCGTGGATCAGCATGGCCCACACCCGTATGTTCACCGCAATGCGCAACAACGTAGAGGGCTATGTGATTAGCCCGCTCACCACCAACAACTTCGCCACCACTCAGGTGAAGTAGATCAGAAAACGCTCGGTATCCCTTATCCGAGGGCTACCGAGCACGCCTAACCGGCTGATGAGGTACACCTGAAGATGTTTAGTTTTATTGCCCGCCGACTGGGATTGTTGATCCCCACGTTCTTCGGCATCACCTTGCTGACCTTCGCGTTGATTCGCATGATCCCCGGCGACCCCGTGGAAGTGATGATGGGCGAACGTCGGGTCGATCCCGAAATGCATGCACAGGCAATGGAACGCCTTGGCCTCAATAAACCACTGTATGCCCAGTACCTGGACTACATCGGCAAACTGGCCCAGGGCGATCTCGGCGAATCGCTGCGTACCCGTGAAAGCGTATGGACAGAGTTCAGTTCCCTGTTTCCCGCGACCCTGGAACTGTCCATGGCCGCGCTGTTGTTCGCCGGTATCCTGGGCCTGCTGGCCGGGGTGATCGCGGCACTCAAGCGAGGGTCCCTGTTCGACCATGGGGTGATGGGCATCTCCCTGGCGGGATACTCGATGCCGATCTTCTGGTGGGGCCTGATCCTGATCATGTTCTTCTCGGTGTCCCTGGGCTGGACGCCGGTGTCGGGACGGATCGACCTGCTCTACGACATCGAGCCGAAAACCGGCTTCATGCTGATCGACACCCTACTGGCCGATGAGCCGGGGGCGTTCCTCGACGCCCTGCACCACCTGATCCTGCCAGCCATCGTGCTGGGCACCATTCCGCTGGCGGTGATCGCCCGCATGACCCGCTCTTCGATGCTCGAAGTGCTGCGCGAAGACTACATCCGCACCGCCCGCGCCAAGGGCCTGTCGCCTTCGCGGGTGGTGTTCGTGCATGGCCTGCGCAACGCGCTGATCCCGGTGCTGACAGTGGTCGGCCTGCAAGTCGGCACGCTGCTGGCCGGTGCGGTCCTGACCGAAACGATCTTCTCCTGGCCGGGCATCGGCAAGTGGCTGATCGAAGCCATCGGCGCCCGGGACTATCCCGTGGTGCAGAACGGCATCCTGTTAATCGCCTGCCTGGTGATTCTGGTCAACTTCGTCGTGGACGTCCTCTACGGCTTTGCCAACCCACGCATCCGTCACCAGCGCTGAGATCAAAACCATGAGTACTCCAACTACCGCGGTAGCAGTCGATCAAAGCCTGCTGTACCCGTCCCCGTACAAAGAATTCTGGCAAGCGTTTTCCCGCAACAAGGGCGCCGTCGCCGGCCTGCTGTTCATGACCCTGATCGTGTTCTGCGCGCTCTTCGCGCCGTGGGTCGCCCCCCATGACCCGAGCGAGCAGTACCGCGACTTTTTGCTGACCCCGCCGGTCTGGCTCGAAGGCGGTCAACTGCAGTTTTTGCTGGGCACCGACGAACTGGGGCGCGATTTGCTCTCGCGACTGATCCAGGGGTCGCGCCTCTCGCTGCTGATCGGCTTGTCGTCGGTGGTGATGTCGCTGATCCCGGGCATCCTGCTGGGGCTGTTCGCCGGGTTCTTCCCGCGCATCCTCGGCCCGACCATCATGCGCCTGATGGACATCATGCTCGCCCTGCCGTCCTTGCTGCTGGCCGTGGCGATCGTCGCCATCCTCGGCCCAGGCCTGATCAACACCGTGATCGCCATCGCCATCGTTTCGCTGCCGTCCTACGTGCGCCTGACCCGGGCCGCCGTGATGGGCGAACTGAACCGCGACTACGTGACCGCCGCCCGCCTGGCCGGTGCCGGCCTGCCGCGCCTGATGTTCATCACCGTGCTGCCCAACTGCATGGCACCACTGATCGTCCAGGCAACGCTGAGCTTTTCCTCGGCGATCCTCGACGCCGCCGCCCTGGGCTTCCTCGGCCTTGGCGTGCAACCGCCCACCCCTGAGTGGGGCACCATGCTGGCTTCGGCCCGTGACTACATTGAACGCGCCTGGTGGGTCGTGAGCCTGCCTGGCTTGACCATTTTGCTCAGCGTGCTGGCAATCAACCTGATGGGCGACGGGCTGCGCGATGCGCTGGACCCGAAACTCAAGAATGCCGCCTGAGGAGATTCCCATGTCACTGCTAGAAATCAAGAATCTCAACGTTCGCTTCGGCGATGCCACCGCTGTGCCGGTGGTCGACGGCCTGGACCTGAGCGTAGAAAAAGGCGAAGTCCTGGCCATCGTCGGCGAATCGGGCTCCGGTAAATCCGTGACCATGATGGCGCTGATGGGGCTGATCGAACACCCCGGCATCGTCACCGCCGACGCGCTGAACTTCGACGGCAAGAACATGCTCAAGCTGAGCAACCGCCAGCGCCGGCAGATCGTCGGCAAGGACCTGGCGATGGTCTTCCAGGACCCGATGACCGCCCTCAACCCCAGCTACACCGTGGGTTTCCAGATCGAAGAAGTGCTGCGCCTGCACCTGAAGATGTCCGGCAAGGCCGCGCGTAAACGCGCCATCGAACTGCTGGAAAAAGTCGAGATCCCGGGCGCCGCCAGCCGCATGAACGCCTACCCTCACCAACTGTCCGGTGGCATGAGCCAGCGTGTGGCGATTGCCATGGCGATTGCCGGCGAGCCGAAACTGTTGATCGCCGACGAACCGACCACCGCCCTGGACGTGACCATCCAGGCACAAATCATGGACCTGCTGCTGGCCCTGCAAAAAGAGCAGGACATGGGCCTGGTGCTGATCACCCATGACCTCGCCGTGGTGGCTGAAACCGCCCAGCGCGTGTGCGTGATGTACGCCGGCCAAGCGGTGGAAGTGGGCCAGGTGCCGGGGCTGTTCGACGTTCCGGCCCACCCCTACAGCGAAGCGCTGCTGGCGGCGATTCCGGAGCACAGCATGGGCGCCGAACGCCTGGCGACCTTGCCCGGCATCGTGCCCGGTCGCTACGACCGCCCACAAGGTTGCCTGCTGTCGCCGCGCTGCCCGTATGTGCAAGACAACTGTCGTCAACAACGCCCGGCCCTCGATCCGAAATCCAACAGCCTCGCCCGCTGCTTCTACCCGTTGAACCAGGAGGTGGCGTGATGGCCGTCGTACTTACCGCCCGTGACCTGACCCGTCATTACGAAGTGTCCCGTGGCATGTTCAAGGGCCATGCGAACGTGCGCGCCCTCAACGGTGTGTCGTTCGAACTGGAAGCCGGCAAGACCCTGGCCGTGGTGGGCGAGTCCGGTTGCGGCAAATCCACCCTCGCACGGGCCCTGACGTTGATCGAAGAGCCGTCCTCCGGCTCCTTGAAAATCGCCGGCCAGGAAGTGGCCGGCGCCAACAAGGCCGAACGCAAGCAATTGCGCAAAGACGTGCAGATGGTCTTCCAAAGCCCTTATGCGTCCCTCAACCCACGGCAGAAAATCGGTGATCAACTGGCTGAGCCATTGCTGATCAACACCAACCTGTCGGCCACCGAGCGGCGCGAGAAAGTCCAGGCGATGATGAAGCAGGTGGGCTTGCGCCCCGAGCATTACCAGCGCTACCCGCACATGTTCTCCGGCGGCCAGCGCCAGCGCATCGCCCTGGCCCGCGCCATGATGCTGCAACCCAAGGTGCTGGTGGCGGACGAACCGACGTCGGCGCTGGACGTGTCGATCCAGGCCCAGGTGCTGAACCTGTTCATGGACTTGCAGGAAGAGTTCAACACCGCTTACGTGTTCATTTCCCACAACCTGGCGGTGGTGCAGCACGTCGCCGACGACGTGATGGTGATGTACCTCGGCCGCCCAGTGGAAATGGGCCCCAACGAGAACATCTACAGCCGCCCGTTGCACCCGTACACCCAAGCGCTGCTGTCGGCCACCCCAACTATCCACCCGGACCCGAACAAGCCGAAGATCAAGATCGTCGGCGAACTGCCCAACCCGCTCAACCCGCCATCCGGCTGCGCCTTCCACAAGCGCTGCCCGTACGCGACCGAGCGTTGCAAGACTGAAGAGCCGGCGTTGCGCCCGCTCGATAATCGGCTGGTGGCGTGTCACTACGCCGAGCAGTTCCTCGACGGCGCGGCGTAGGAGCTGCGTAGGAGCTGCCGAGTGCAACGAGGCTGCGATCTTTCCAAGGACACTTGAATCCCAAGCGAAAGATCAAAAGATCGCAGGCTTCGCCAGCTCCTACAGAGTCCAGCAAGCTCCCTCGCCACGGGAAATAAAAAACCCTCCAGCCCGACCAGGCTGGAGGGTTTTTTATGTTGGATATCTACGTCTGGCTATCGCCCTCTTCATCTTCATCATCGTCCGGCGTATCAATCGGCGAAGCATCATCCTCGCCATCGTCCGGATCACCGGCGTCCGCATCGGTCGCGGCAAGCATCAACTCACCTTGAACCACCGAGCCACTCGACGCGTGCTGCTCATGCTCATCGCACTCCGCCCACGCCGCTGTGGAGCCCAGGGACAGCATCACCAACACCTTCAGCAAAAACATCATGCGTAGCAGCTTACTCATAGCCATTTCCCTCTTTTCCGGATAAAGCCGGGGCCCGACGGTGCTCAAGAAAATCTAGTTCTGAACAGGCCGGTTCACCAGATAGGACGCTGCCGAACCACCAGAAATGCCACTACCCGACAGATTGGTTTCGAATAAGTGTTATCTCCAAACCCACTAACACTCAAAAACCAGCGTGGGAGCAAGGCTTGCCCGCGAAGAGGCCGGCACATCCAACATCCAGGCAAGCTGACCCACCGCTTTCCCGAGCAGGCTTTGCTCCCACAGGTTGGGTCCGCATGACAATGGTGCTGACACCCGCCCCCTTAGTGGCTACGCATTAAGCCTTACAGACAAATACCCAGTAACATGGAGCGCTAGTCCTGAGGCTACATCGTCTTGCACCTTTGCCTACAACTCAGCCAGAATCCGCCGGTTTGTGCGCCTTGATCCGTATCGGTAGCTTGGTTCCCGTCACTGCTCATCAGTGATCGGGTTTAGCGACCCGAATCGGTATGGATGCAACAGCGCTTCTGATTTCATTGTGGATGTCATGTCTGCAATCGTTGCAATGGCGGCTGTGCGCGGGAGACCTTTGGGTCTGCCGGGCTCCTGTACCCCCGGTTCGCTAACCTGCGTCCAGCCGCCACCCCTACTTGCTTAGCGACAAGTCATGGCGGCTCAATCAGGTTCAGGAGATTCACCATGTCCAAAGCCACACCCAACCCGCCAGAATCAGACCCCACCTCGTCCTACTCAAGCCTCGACCCGGAAAAATTCCACGAAGCCACTGAACGGGCGCTCGATTATTACTTGAAGCCGGAACAAGCCAAAGCCAAGAAAGAGCCGCGAGCAGCTCAGCTCTTGACCGTCGTGGAGGGGATTGATAGCGAAAGCCTGCTCGCCAACCTCAGCGAAAACCTGGCCTCCGCCAACGCCATGATCAGCGACTTGGCATTCGACCTTGAAGGCTCTCGCCGGCATGTTGCGATGGGGATCCTGCAAGTGATTGAGGTGAGTGAGCTGCTGGCGAATCGGGCGCTGGATATTGCCGATCCGCGTTAGCAACCTACCCATGCAAGCTGACTTGCCGCCATCGCGAGCAGGCTCGCTCCCACAGAGAATCTGTGCCGAACACAAATTTTCTGTTCTCTGAAGATCCAGCGTGGGAGCGGGCTTGCTCGCGAAGAGGTCGGCACATCCAACATCCAGGCGAGCTGACCCACCGCTTTCGCGAGCAAGCCCGCTCCCACAGGGGACTATGGATGACCGGGAAATTGAGGACTGGCACAAAACCAGTGTGGGAGCGAGCCTGCTCGCGAAGAGGCAGGCACATCCAACATCCAGGCAGGCTGACCCACCGCTATCGCGAGCAAGCTTTGCTCCCACAGAAGAAACTGTGCCGAACATATTTTTCTTGCCCACTGAAGATCCAGTGTGGGAGCGAGCCTGCTCGCGAAGAGGCAGGCACATCCAACATCCAGGCAGGCTGACCCACCGCTATCGCGAGCAGGCTCGCTCCCACAGTTAATTATTCATGTTCAGGACACGGACAAGCCAAAAAAAACCCCGCTGCTTTCGCAACGGGGTTTTGATTTTTCAGCTCAGCGCTTAGTGATGCTCCCGCGTCGCGCGGAATTTCACGTCCGGCCAGCGCTCTTCCATCAGCGCCAGGTTGACCCGGGTCGGGGCCAGGTAGGTCAGGTGACCGCCGCCGTCCAGCGCGAGGTTTTCCACAGCCTTGTTGGAAAATTCCTCGAGCTTTTTCTTGTCGTCGCATTCAATCCAACGGGCGGAGTACACGGTGATCGGCTCATAGGAGCATTCGACCTTGTATTCCTCTTTCAAGCGGCTGGCGACAACGTCGAACTGCAGCACACCGACGGCACCGAGGATGATGTCGTTGCTGCGAGTCGGGAAGAACACCTGGGTGGCGCCTTCTTCGGCCAGTTGCTGGAGGCCCTGGCGCAGTTGCTTGGACTTGAGCGGATCCTTCAGGCGCACGCGGCGGAACAGTTCCGGAGCGAAGTGCGGGATGCCGGTAAAACCCAGGGCTTCGCCTTCGGTGAAGGTGTCGCCGATCTGGATGGTGCCGTGGTTATGCAGGCCGATGATGTCGCCAGCGAAGGCTTCTTCCAGTTGCTCGCGTTCCGAGGAGAAGAAGGTCAAGGCGTCGCCGATGCGCACGTCCTTGCCGGTGCGCACATGGCGCATCTTCATGCCTTTTTCGTATTTGCCGGAGCAGATGCGCATGAAGGCGATGCGGTCGCGATGCTTGGGGTCCATGTTCGCCTGGATCTTGAACACGAAGCCTGTGAACTTCTCTTCCACCGGTTCCACGGTACGCTCGTTGGCGACACGGGCCAGCGGGCGCGGGGCCCAGTCGACCACGGCGTCGAGCACATGGTCCACGCCGAAGTTGCCCAGGGCGGTACCGAAGAACACCGGGGTCAATTGACCGTCGATGAACTCCTGCTGGTTGAACTCATGGCAGGCGCCTTGCACCAGTTCCAGTTGCTCGACAAAACGCGCGTACTCGTCGCCCAGGTGTGCGCGCGCTTCGTCGGAGTCGAGCTTCTCGATGATCTTGACTTCAGTGCGCTCATGCCCGTGACCAGCGGTATAGACGATGATGTAGTCGTCGGCCAGGTGGTACACGCCCTTGAAGTCGCGGTAGCAACCGATCGGCCAGGTGATCGGCGCTGCCTTGATCTTCAGGACCGCTTCGATCTCGTCGAGCAGCTCGATCGGGTCGCGGATGTCGCGGTCGAGTTTGTTGATGAAGCTGACAATCGGTGTGTCCCGCAGGCGGCAGACGTCCATCAGCGCGATGGTCCGTGGCTCGACGCCTTTACCGCCGTCGAGGACCATCAGCGCCGAGTCCACCGCTGTCAGGGTGCGATAGGTGTCTTCGGAGAAGTCTTCGTGGCCCGGGGTGTCGAGCAGGTTGATCATGTGATCGCGATACGGGAACTGCATGACCGACGTGGTAATGGAAATACCCCGTTGCTTTTCCATTTCCATCCAGTCGGAGGTGGCATGGCGGTCGGATTTGCGAGATTTCACCGTGCCGGCGACCGCAATCGCCTTGCCCATCAGCAAGAGCTTCTCGGTGATGGTGGTCTTACCGGCATCGGGGTGGGAAATAATGGCGAAAGTGCGGCGTTTCGCGACTTCGGCGGCCTGTTTGGTCATGGGAAATCGCCTGGCAGGTGATTCAAAAAAGGGCGGCGATTATAGCTCAACTTGCGCCAGGAACCGAACCGTTGAGCACATCCAGGGTGGCCAGATCTTCCCTGGCATGGGAACATTTAACAACGTGGAGGCGTCCACCACCCTGTTACGGCTGTTCGTAAGGGTCTTAAAAATCAGCAAGTTAGCCTGACGAGGCTGCGCTCATGGCTCGATGGTCCTGCCGTTTTACCGGCACGGAAAAGAGCTGCTTCTCGCGAACGTTTTCCCGGCAACCCGTGATGGTTTGCCGCCTGGGAAAGCGTGCGCCGACTGAAAGACAAAGGAGTCCGCCTGTGGCTATCCGCTATGGTAAAGGGCTTATCGGAGGTGCGGTCGTCGTCGCCCTCCTGGCCCTGTTGGTCCACTGGATCGGCATCGATACGATCCAACACTACCACGACGATCTGCTGTTCTACCTGCAAGCGCACCTGCTGCTGGTACTCGCTTCCATGCTGGCGGCCCTGCTCGTGGGCATTCCCGCCGGCATCGCCCTCAGCCGCCCCGGCATGGTCGGGAGCGCCGAACGCTTCATGCAGGTGTTCAACATCGGCAACACCGTACCGCCCCTGGCCGTGCTGGCCATCGCCCTGGGCATCCTGGGCATCGGCAGTGGTCCCGCCATCTTCGCCCTGTTCCTCGCCTCGCTGCTGCCCATCGTGCGTAACACCTACGAAGGCCTGAAAAACGTCCAGGGCTCCCTCAAGGAAGCCGCCGTCGGCATCGGCATGACCCCACGCCAGGTGCTGTGGAAAGTCGAGCTGCCCAACGCCATACCGATCATCGTCGGTGGCGTGCGGGTGGCACTGGCGATCAACGTCGGCACTGCCCCACTGGCCTTCCTGATCGGCGCCAACAGCCTTGGCAGCCTGATCTTCCCCGGCATCGCCTTGAACAATCAGCCGCAACTGCTGCTCGGTGCCGTGTGCACCGCCCTGCTGGCATTGCTGCTCGACGGTCTGGCGATACTGGCCAGCCGCCTCTGGCTGGAACGTGGCCTGCGAGCGTCATAAACCAGGCCGCAATAAAGGAATCATTATGAAGAAATTGAGCTTGATACTGGGCTGCGTCCTGCTGTTCGCAGGATTTGCCCAGGCCGCTGAAAAACCACTGATTCGCCTCGGCGCCCGAGTGTTCACCGAGCAGACGCTGCTGGCAGAAATCACCGCCCAATACCTGCGCGACAAAGGCTACAACGCGCAGATCACCGGCGGACTTGGTAGCAACCTGGCCCGTAGCGCCCAGGAGAGCGGACAACTGGACCTGCTCTGGGAGTACACCGGCGTGTCGTTGGTGTCCTACAACCACATCACGGAGAAACTCGACAGCGCCCAGTCCTACGCACGAGTGAAAGAAGTCGACGCAAAAAAAGGCCTGACCTGGCTGACGCCGTCGAAATTCAGCAACACCTATGCCCTGGCCTTGCCGGAAAAAATCGCGCAGCAATATCCACAGATCAACACCATCAGCCAATTGAACACCGTGTTACAGGCCGAGGCCGATGAAAATCACCTGATGGCCCTGGACACCGAGTTCGCCAACCGTTTCGACGGGTTGGATGGCATGGTCAAGCTGTACGGCATGAACCTGACCCGCAAGAATATCCGGCAAATGGACGCAGGCCTGGTCTACACCGCCCTGCGCAACGGCCAGGTATTCGCCGGGTTGGTGTACACCACCGACGGGCGCCTGAGCGCGTTCAAACTGAAACTGCTGGAAGACGACAAGCAGTACTTCCCGGACTACACCGCCGCGCCCGTGGTGCGCCAGACGACTCTGGATGCAAATCCGCACCTGGTCGCGCAGCTCAAACCCCTGGCCGAATTGTTCGACGATGAAACCATGCGCCAGCTCAACGCCCGCGTGGACGTCAACCACGAAAGCCCTTCCGCCGTTGCCGCCGATTTCCTGCGCCAGCACGCCCTGCTCTCAACCCAATGACCTGGAGGAAAAGCCATGGATTTTCTTGACGCCTTTTCCCACCTGGACTGGCCGCTGGTACTGAACCTGATCTGGCAGCACATCACCTTGGTGGGCATCGCCGTGACCCTGGCGATTGTGGTCGGCGTACCGCTGGGTATTTTCATGACCCGTTTCCCGGCGCTCGCCGGCCCATTGCAGGCCAGCGCCACGGTGCTGCTGACGATTCCGTCGATTGCGTTGTTCGGCCTGCTGCTGCCGTTCTATTCCAAGTTCGGCCAAGGCCTGGGCCCAATGCCGGCGATCACCGCAGTGTTTCTCTATTCCCTGTTGCCAATCATGCGCAACACCTACCTGGCCTTGACCAGCGTCGAACCGGGCATCCGCGAAGCGGCCCGTGGCATCGGCATGACCTTCGGCCAGCGCCTGCGCATGGTCGAACTGCCCATCGCCGTGCCGGTGATCCTGGCCGGCGTACGCACCGCCGTGGTCATGAACATCGGCGTCATGACCATCGCCGCCACCATCGGCGCCGGTGGCCTGGGCGTGCTCATCCTCGCTTCCATCAGCCGCAGCGACATGTCGATGCTGATCGTCGGCGCCGTGCTGGTCAGCCTCTTGGCCATCTTCGCCGACCTGCTTCTGCAATGGCTGCAACGCTCGCTGACTCCTAAAGGACTATTGAAATGATCGAACTTCAAAACCTCAGCAAAACCTTCAAGAGCAACGGCAAAGACGTCAAGGCCGTGGACTCGGTGAACCTGACCGTCAACGAAGGCGAGATCTGCGTGTTCCTCGGGCCGTCGGGCTGTGGCAAAAGCACCACGCTGAAGATGATCAATCGCCTGATCCCGCCCACCTCGGGCAAGGTGTTGATCAACGGCGAAGACACCACCGGCCTGGACGAAGTGACCCTGCGTCGCAACATCGGCTACGTGATCCAGCAGATCGGCCTGTTCCCGAACATGACCATCGAGGAAAACATCACCGTAGTCCCGCGCCTGCTCGGCTGGGACAAACAGAAATGCCACGACCGCGCCCGCGAATTGATGAGCATGATCAAGCTCGAACCCAAGCAGTACCTGCATCGCTACCCCCGTGAACTGTCCGGTGGTCAGCAGCAGCGGATCGGCGTGATCCGTGCCCTGGCGGCCGATGCGCCGCTGCTGCTGATGGACGAACCCTTCGGCGCGGTCGACCCGATCAACCGCGAGATGATCCAGAACGAGTTCTTCGAGATGCAGCGGGCGCTAAACAAGACCGTGATCATGGTCAGCCACGACATCGACGAAGCGATCAAGCTGGGGGACAAGATTGCGATCTTCCGCGCCGGCAAGCTGGTCCAGTTCGATCACCCGGACACGCTGCTGGCCCATCCGGCCGACGAGTTCGTCAGCAGCTTCGTTGGTCAGGACAGCACGCTCAAGCGCTTGTTGCTGGTCAAGGCCGAAGACGCGGCGGACAACGCCCCGTCGGTCAGCCCGGAGACGACAGTGGGTGAGGCACTGGAGTTGATGGACGAACATGACCGTCGCTACCTGGTGGTGACCTGCGTCGAGAACAAGGCCCTGGGCTTTGTACGACGCCGCGACCTGCACCGTCAGACCGGCGCCTGCTCGCAGTACCTGAGCGAATTCAACGCCACAGCGGCATACGACGAACACCTGCGGATCCTGCTGTCGCGCATGTACGAGCTCAACCGTTCGTGGCTGCCGGTGATGGACGCCGAGCGGGTGTTCCTCGGGGAAGTGACCCAGGAGTCGATTGCCGAGTACCTGAGTTCCGGACGTTCGCGCGGGGGCAAAACCAGCATTGTCTCGCCCGCCGAGATGGCGTTGGCCTGACTGAAGCCTTCGCGAGCAAGCCCGCTCCCACACTGGTCTGCGTCAGCCTACTATTTGTGGTTGACCGCAGCCCAGTGTGGGAGCGGGCTTGCTCGCGAATGGAGCCGCACAAATGTCCCTGAAACACCTCAAAGACAACTTCAAAGGGAACATCAATCTGTCACGCAGGTCGGTTACATCATGAGCTGTCGCGGGCCGCACGACGGATGTGTGCAAAAACGCGACATTTTTAGTTGATCTCAGGCCCCTCACGCCCTAAAGTTCGCGCCGAACGTCCATGCTGGAAACGATCCATCCGGCTCAAGTACTGACGACGAGACAGCAAGGCCAAGGGCATCATGCATCCCGTGGCCTTTTTGCTTTCGGCGACATGCCTTGGGAAGTAGGCGAACCAAAGTGGGGATACGGAGGACGTTCACGAGGGCTGCTTGCCCTCACACCCATTGATCCTGATGTTTGCCAGTAGGAGTCCCAAGTATGTCGATCCAGGTCGAAGATTATTTCGCGCGCGAAACCTTCCAGAAAATGAAAGCGTTCGCCGACAAGCAGGAAACCCCATTCGTGGTGATCGACACCGCGATGATCTCCCAGGCCTATGACGACCTGCGCGCCGGTTTCGATTTCGCCAAGGTTTACTACGCCGTCAAGGCCAACCCGGCGGTGGAAATCATCGACCTGCTCAAGAGTAAAGGCTCCAACTTCGACATCGCCTCGATCTATGAGCTGGATAAGGTCATGAGCCGTGGCGTCGGCCCGGACCAGATCAGTTACGGCAACACCATCAAGAAATCCCGCGACATTCGCTACTTCTACGAGAAGGGCGTGCGCCTGTATGCCACCGACTCCGAAGCTGACTTGCGCAACATCGCCAAGGCCGCGCCGGGCTCGAAAGTCTATGTACGCATTCTTACCGAAGGCTCCACCACCGCTGACTGGCCGTTGTCGCGCAAGTTCGGCTGCCAGACCGACATGGCCATGGACCTGCTGATCCTGGCCCGCGACCTGGGCCTGGTGCCGTACGGCATTTCGTTCCACGTCGGCTCGCAACAGCGCGACATCAGCGTCTGGGACGCAGCCATCGCCAAGGTCAAGGTGATCTTCGAGCGCCTGAAGGAAGAAGACGGCATCGTCCTGAAGCTGATCAACATGGGTGGCGGCTTCCCGGCCAACTACATCACCCGCACCAACAGCCTGGAAACCTACGCTGAGGAAATCATTCGCTTCCTCAAGGAAGACTTCGGCGACGACCTGCCGGAAATCATCCTGGAGCCGGGCCGTTCGTTGATCGCCAACGCCGGCATCCTGGTCAGCGAAGTGGTGCTGGTGGCGCGCAAGTCCCGTACCGCCGTCGAGCGTTGGGTGTACACGGATGTGGGCAAGTTCTCCGGCCTGATCGAAACCATGGACGAAGCCATCAAGTTCCCGATCTGGACCGAGAAGAAAGGCGAAATGGAAGAAGTGGTCATCGCCGGGCCTACCTGTGACAGCGCCGACATCATGTATGAGAACTACAAGTACGGGTTGCCGTTGAACCTGGCTATTGGGGATCGCCTGTATTGGCTGTCGACCGGGGCCTATACCACTAGCTATAGCGCGGTGGAATTCAATGGCTTTCCGCCGTTGAAATCGTTTTACGTGTGATGTGTTTGGGCGCTTGAGCTTATAGTTCTTGCCCTGTTGCGTAATGAAAAACGGCGCTTTTTCCAGAAATGGAAAGCGCCGTTTTTTTTTTGGATGGTTGGCGTGCATATCCGTTGCTGCGGTAACGGCTACTGGCGGTTCCGCTCTTACAGCGGGTCACTTTCGAAAAGCCCGGAAGCCGGCCCAGTCGAAAGTAACCAAAGCGCTTGTGCCCCACCACTCGGTGCCTCGCCTAGGCTCGGCATGCCTGAACGAAGGCATTACTCCGTGGGCCGCCGCGAAGGGCCATCCATGGCCCAGCGCGGCTAACCCGGCATCCGTGCCGGGTTGCCCACTGCGCAATACCTTCGTTCAGCCAGCGTGGTTAACGGGGCGCCGAGATCAACGTCCACCGCGAGGCGGCCTAACAGCCGACCTGGCTCTCCCGGTCGTACACCCATCAGATCTGTTTGAGCAGGACCTGTGGGAGCAAAGCTTGCTCGCGAATGCGGTGTTTCAGTCAATGAAGATGCTGGATGTGCCGACCTCTTCGCGAGCAAGCTCGCTCCCACAGGATTTCTTCGCTCACGCCATCACTGCCCCGCTCATGCAAATGATCGGGGCTTTTTCGTGTGTTTATGAATGCTTCTCGATAACACACGGCATAATGCACGCCGTGATGAACAGTCAATGAACAAGGCGAGCGACGTGTTGAAGAAAACCCTGTTCCAGTTGCACTGGTTTTTCGGCATCAGTGCCGGACTGGTCCTGGCGTTGATGGGCGTTACCGGGGCGGTGGTGTCGTTCCAGGATGAAATCCTGCGGGCCTTGAACCCGCAGGTGCTGATGGTCGAGAAGCAACCGGCCGGTGTCCTGCCGCCCGCCGAGCTGGTGGAACAGATCGAGGCCGCCTCCGGCAAGACTGTCGCCCTGCTCTGGGTCGAGACCGACAGCGGCAACGCCGCGCGGGTGATCTTTGCGGCGCCCCCTGGGGAAAACCGTGGCCCCATGCGCTATTTCAACCCTTACAACGCGCAGTTCATGGGCGATGTGACGGGCCAGGACTTCTTCGGCCTGATGCTCAGGTTGCACCGCGTCTTGACCCTGGATGATGTCGGTCGGCAAATCACCGGTGCCTGCACGCTGATCCTGGTGTTTTTCTGCCTGTCCGGGCTGTACCTGCGCTGGCCGCGGCAATGGAAAAGCTGGCGCGCCTGGCTGACCCTCGACTGGGGGAAAAAAGGTCGGAGCTTCAATTGGGACCTGCACTCGGTGGCGGGCACCTGGTGCCTGCTGTTCTATCTGCTGGCGGCCCTGACCGGGCTGACCTGGTCCTACGAGTGGTACAACAAAGGCGTGACCCGCCTGCTCTCCGATTCACCGAAAGATGAACGGGTGCGCAATCGCGGCCCGGCGCCGAGCGGCCCACTTCCCGTGGCCGATTACCGGGCCATGTGGAGCAGCATCTACAGCGCCGCCGGCCCGGGACTGTCGGCCTATAACGTGCGCATGCCGCCCGTGGCCGGGCAACCGGCGACCGTGTTCTACCTGCTGAACCACTCGCCCCATGACCGGGCGCTGAACCAGCTCACCCTCGACCCGGCCACCGGCGTCATCAGCCGGCACAGTCGCTACAGCGACAAGAGCCTCAAGGCGCAGTGGCTGACCAGTGTCTATGCCCTGCATATCGGCAGTTACTTCGGCCTGGTTGGGCGGATCCTGGTGACCGTCGCCGCGCTGACCATGCCGCTGTTCTTCATCACCGGTTGGTTGCTGTACCTGGACCGCCGCCGCAAGAAGCGCCAAGTCAAAAACGCCCGCCAGGCCCTCGCCGCCAATTCGGGCAATGCGCCGGCCTGGCTGATCGGCTTCGCCAGCCAAAGCGGTTTCGCCGAACGACTGGCCTGGCAGACCGCCGGCCAACTTCAGGTTGCCGGCTTACCCGTAAAGGTCCAGCCACTGGCCAGTGTGCGTGAGCAGGACCTGAGCAACGCCACCCACGCATTGTTTGTCGTCAGCACCTTTGGCGACGGCGAAGGGCCGGACAGCGCCCGCAGCTTCGAACGCAAGGTGCTGGGCCAGGCCTTGAGCCTGGAGCACCTGAAGTATTCGGTGCTGGGCCTGGGCGACCGGCAATATCAACACTTCTGCGGCTTCGCCCGGCGCCTGCACGCCTGGCTGGCTGAGCACGGTGGCAAGACCCTGTTCGCGCCGGTGGAAGTGGACAGCGGCGACCCTTACGCCCTGCGTCACTGGCAACAACAACTGGCCGAATTGACCGGCCAGGCGCCAGTGGATACCTGGCAGGCGCCAAGCTTCGAAAACTGGACCCTCAGCCAGCGCACCCTGCTCAACCCCGACAGCAGTGGCTCGAGCGTGTACCTGCTGGGCCTCACCGCCCCCGGCCCGAGCAGTTGGCTGGCCGGTGACCTGGTGCAAATCCTGCCGCGCAATGATCTGTTGGCCATCGAGCATTTCCTCGACGGGCTTGGCCTCTCCGGCCACGCGAGCGTGCAAGTCGATGGCCTGTCCCAGAGCCTCGACCAGGCCCTGGCGACCCGCCAGCTTGCGGAAAACCGCGCCCACCTGGTCGGCCTGCATGCCCAGGCGCTGGTGGATGCGCTGGCACCGCTGGCGATGCGCGAATATTCCATCGCCTCGATCCCGGCCGACGGCGTGCTGGAACTGATCGTGCGCCAGGAACGTCACGCCGACGGCAGCCTGGGCATCGGTTCCGGCTGGCTGACCGAACACGCACCGCTGGGCAGCGCCGTCAGCCTGCGGCTGCGCCGCAACAGCGCCTTCCATCTGCCGGCCCAGGGTGTGCCGATGATCCTGCTGGGCAACGGCACTGGCCTGGCCGGCCTGCGCAGCCTGCTCAAGGCGCGCGTCACCGAAGGCATGCAGCGCAACTGGCTGCTGTTTGGCGAGCGCAACCGCGAACACGATTTCCACTGCCGCGATGAGTTGCAGGAATGGGTGACCTCAGGCGACCTGGAACGCCTGGACCTGGCCTTCTCCCGGGATCAGAAGCAGAAAGTCTACGTCCAGGACCGCCTGCTGGAATCGGCCGCGCTGCTCAAGCAATGGCTGGCCGACGGCGCGGTGATCTATGTCTGCGGCAGCTTGCAGGGCATGGCATCCGGGGTGGATCACGTGCTCAACAACGTGCTGGGGCGCGAGGAAGTGGAGCGGCTGATCGAGCAGGGGCGGTATCGGCGGGATGTCTACTGACAGACACCCATCTTAAGTACCCCTTGTGGGAGCAAAGCTTGCTCGCGATGGCGGACTGTCAGTCAGCCCTTTATTGACAGATATAGCTGTCATCGCGAGCAAGTTTTGCGCCCACAGAGGCTCGTGGCGTAATGGGGATCAAACCGGCTGCAACTTCTTCTCGAACACCGCCACACCCTCCAGATCCCGCAACACCACGCTCATCTCCCCGCTTGGCCCGTCGATGTTCACTTCGCCAAAAAACTGATACCCGGCAAACGGCGAGGTGTTCTGGGCCAGGGGCGCTTTCTGGAACACCACTTGCGGGCCGAAGGTCTTGTCCAGGGCATTAGGCCCGAAGCTGCCGGCGTTCAATGGCCCGGCGACAAACTCCCAGAATGGTTCGAAATCCTGGAACGCGGCGTGTTCGGGGTGGTAGTGATGGGCGGCGCAATAGTGGACATCGGCGGTGAGCCAGACATAGTTGCGCACCTGATGCTTGCGCAGGTGGCCGAGCAGTTCGGCGATCTCCATTTCACGCCCCTGGGCCGCGCCCGGGTCACCGTTGGCGACCGCTTCCCAGCGCGGCACGCCAGGGCTGACCTCACCATCCGGCACACCGAGGCCGATGGGCATGTCGGCAGCGATGACTTTCCATTGGGCACGGGACTGCTTCAGTTCGCGCTTGAGCCAATTCAACTGCTCACGCCCCAGGAACGGTTTGGCCGCGCCAAGGTTGGCGTCGTTGGCTTCGCGGTAGCTGCGCATGTCCAGCACGAACACATCCAGCAGCGGCCCATAACCGAGCTTGCGGTAAATACGTCCACCGCCGTCGGCCTTCTGCAGGCGCATTGGCGCGTACTCCAGCCAGGCCTGTCGCGCGCGCCCCACGAGGCTGTGGATATCCTTGGTCTGGTAGCGCTCGTCCAGTTGCTTGCCCGGCGACCAGTTGTTGACCACCTCATGGTCGTCCCACTGCCAGATCTGCGGCACTTCGGCGTTGAAGCGGCGTATGTTTTCGTCCATCAGGTTGTAGCGATAGTTGCCGCGATACTCATCCAGGGTCTCGGCGACCTTGCTCTTGGCCTCGGTGGTGAGGTTGCGCCAGACGCGTCCACCTTCGGCGGTGATTTGCGCCGGCACCGGGCCGTCGGCGTAGATGGTGTCGCCGCTGTGGATAAAGAAGTCTGGCAGGCGCAGGCGCATGGCTTCGTAGATGCGCATGCCGCCGATGTCCGGGTTGATGCCGAAACCCTGACCGACGGTGTCGCCACTCCAGACGAAACGGATGTTGCGCTTGAACGTCGGCACGCTGCGCAGGTGGCCCAGCCAGGGTTCGCTGGCGACGCCGCTCTGGGCATCTTCGAAATGCACCCGGTAGAAAATGGCCTGGTCGGGCGGCAGGCCGGTGAGTTCAACACGGGCAGTGAAATCGCTGCGGGAATCGACCATGGGGGAGACGAAGCGGCGGGGATTGCTGAATTGGCTGCGCGTGTCCCACTCCACCACCATCCGCGCCGGACGGTCACTGCGGCTCCAGATCATCGCCCGGTCGCCCTGCAAGTCGCCCGACTGCACACCGTCGGTGAGCACCGGCCGATCCTTGACCGACGCCATCACCGCCGGCGCCAGCCCCGGCAACAACAACCCCGCCCCCACGGCTTGCATCACACGGCGGCGGCCCAGGTCGAATTCGCTCATGGTGTTCTCCCTTAAAGGGGAAAACTTAAGCATGGCTCTGTGAAGTGGGTGTGACAGGACCTCATGAACTCAGCAGAACGAAATGTGGGAGCGAGCCTGCTCGCGATAGCGGTGTATCAGTCGACAAACAGGCTGTCTGACACTCCGTTATCGCGAGCAGGCTCGCTCCCACAGTAGGCACAGCAGTGATCAGGCCTTGGCCGGCTCCAACGCCATCTCCACCACCTCAGGCCGCTTGAGCAGCGCATACGCCACTGCCGTCAGCAGGCTCCCCGCCACGATCGCCAGCAGGTACAACAGCGCATGGTTGATGGCGTTGGGGATCAGCATCACGAACAGACCGCCGTGGGGGGCCATGAGCTTGCAGCCGAAGTACATCGACAGCGCACCGGTCAGCGCGCCGCCGGCGATGCTGGCCGGGATCACCCGCAACGGGTCCTTGGCCGCGAACGGAATCGCCCCTTCGGAAATGAAGCACAGCCCCAGCACCAGCGCGGCTTTACCGGCCTCGCGCTCGGTCTGGGCGAATTTGCGCCGGGCGATGAACGTGGCGATGCCCAGGCCAATGGGCGGCACCATGCCGGCGGCCATGGTCGCGGCCATTGGTGCATAACTCTGGGAAGCCAGCAGTCCCACCGAAAACGCGTAGGCGGCCTTGTTGATCGGCCCGCCGAGGTCGACACACATCATCGACCCCAGCAGCACGCCCAACAGGATCGCATTGGTGGTGCCCATGCTGTCGAGGAAATGAGTCAGGCCTTCAAGCATCCCCGCCACCGGTTTGCCGACAATGTAGATCATCACCAGGCCGGTGATCAGGCTCGCCAGCAGCGGGATGATCAGGATCGGCTTGAGCGCTTCCAGGCTCTGGGGCAGGCGCGCGTAGCGGTTGATCGCCTTGGCCACGTAACCGGCCAGGAAACCGGCGATGATCCCGCCAATGAAGCCGGCACCCAGGGTACTCGCCAGCATCCCGCCGATCATCCCCGGCGCCAGGCCCGGGCGGTCGGCGATGGAATAGGCGATGTATCCGGCCAGCAGCGGCACCATCAATTTGAACGCGGTGTCGCCGCCGATCTGCATCAGTGCCGCCGCCAGTGTGCCGGGCTCCTTGAAGGCGGTGATGCCGAATACAAACGACAAGGCAATCAACAGACCACCGGCCACCACCATCGGCAGCATGAACGACACGCCCGTCAGCAGGTGCTTGTAGACGCCGGTCTTCTCCGCCTTGGCCGGGGCGCTGGCACCGCTCGCCGCGCTTTCCTGGCGACCTTCGACCAGCGCTTTGTTCAGCGTTGCTTCGGCCTGTTTCAAGGCGATGCCCGTGCTGCAGCGGTAGATCTTCTTACCGGCAAAACGCTCGGTGGCCACTTCGATGTCGGTCGCCAGCAGCACCACGTCCGCCTCGGCGATGGCCTCGGCGCTCAACGGATTGCGCGCACCGACTGAACCCTGGGTTTCCACTTGCAGGTCGTAGCCGAGCTTCTTCGCCGCCTGTTGCAATGCCTCGGCGGCCATGAAGGTATGGGCAACGCCCGTCGGGCAAGCGGTGATGGCAACCAGGCGCGGCGCACGCTCGGTCGACACCGCCGGTGCCTCCTCCACGACATCAGAGGCGAGAAAAACCTCGGCCTCTTCGGCGCCGCGGCGCAGCACCGAGTCGACGTCTTGCAGGGCCAGGGCCGGCGTGCTGCGAAACAGACGCTTGCCGACGAACCGTGACATGTCCACCGGGCCGCTGGCGACCAGTAACACCCACTCGGCCGCTTCGAGGGCCGCCGCCGACAACTGGCGCTCCGGATGGGCCGTATCATGGACTTCGACACTGGTGCTCCAACCCTGGCGCTGAGCCGCGGCGTCCAGCAGGCGGGCGCACAACACACTGGTGACCATGCCGTTGGGGCAGGCCGTCACAATGGCTAGTTTCATTCTTGCGAACCCTCTTATTGTTCTGTCAGGGGGCGCACGCGCACACCCTGTTCAAGCGACGCCAGCAACGCGGTGTCGTGGATGCCAAAACCGATCTGCGTGACCGCCATGGCGGCGATGGCCGTGGCGGTGCGCAGCGTCTGTTCCGGGGTGTCGGCGCTGAGCAGGCCGTGCAGCATGCCCGCCAGCAGCGAATCCCCGGCGCCCACGGTGCTGGCGACGCTGACCTTGGGTGGCGAGGCATGCAGCGCCGTACCGACACTGAACCAGTTCACGCCATCGGCGCCGTGGGAAATCACCACATGTTCGACACCCTGGGCATGCAGGCGCTGCGCCGCTTGCGCCTGGGCCAACTCGCTCACCACCTCGCAACCCAGTGCATCAGCCAGTTCCTCGGTGTTCGGCTTGATCATCCACGGCCCCGCTGCCAGGGCGACGCGCAAGGCTTCGCCACTGGTGTCGAGGGCCACGTTCAGGCCGAGTGTTTTCAAGCGCGTGATCAAGGCCAGCAGCCACTGCGGGCTGACGCCCCGGGGCAAGCTGCCTGCCACCACCACCACGTCGTGACCGGGGGCGAGTTGCTCAAGGCGCGCCAGCAAGGCCTGCTGTGCGGCTTCATCAACCACCGGGCCCGGGCCGTTGAGGTCAGTGATGCGTCCGTCCTGCTCAGCCAGTTTGATATTGCTGCGAGTTTCGCCTGGTACACGGATAAAAGCATCGACAAAACCACGCTGGGCAAACAGCGTCTCGAACACCTGGGCATTGTCTTCGCCCAGAAAGCCACTGACCGTCAGCGTATGACCGAGATCGGCCAACACCTGGGCCACGTTCACGCCCTTGCCAGCGGCGTGGGCGTGCATGGCGTCGCTGCGGTTGACCTGGCCCGGCTCCAGGCGCGCCAACTCCACCGTGAGGTCGAGCGCCGGGTTGAGGGTCAGGGTAAGAATCTTCGCCATTACAGCGCCTCCACTAATGCGCGCACGTCATCGGCGCTGCCCACGGCCAAGGCCTCTTGAGCCAAGGTTTGTACTTGCGCCAGGCTCAATTCGCGGACCCGCGCCTTGACCTCGGCAACGCTGCGGGCCGAGACACTCAGCTCGTCCACACCCAAGCCCACCAGCACCGGCACCGCCAGCGGATCGGCCGCCAGTTCGCCACACACACCGACCCATTTGCCATGGGCATGGGCGGCGCGCACGGTGATGTCGATCAGTTGCAGCACCGCCGGGTGCAAGCCATCGGCCTGGGCCGAAAGGGTCGGGTGACCACGGTCGATCGCCAGGGTGTATTGCGTCAGGTCGTTGGTACCGACGCTGAAAAAGTCGACTTCCTTGGCGAGCACCGGGGCCAGCAATGCGGCGGACGGCACTTCGATCATGATCCCCAGTTGCAGGTCCGCCACGGGGATTTCCTGGCGCAGGCGCTCGGTCATGTCCCGGGCCTGGCGCCATTCATCGACGCTGCCCACCATCGGGAACATGATCCGCAGCGGACGACTGTCCGCCGAGCGCAACAGGGCACGCAGTTGCGCTTCCATGACCTGCGGACGCTGCAAGGTCAGGCGGATGCCACGCACGCCAAGGAACGGGTTTTCTTCTTTCGCGATCGGCCAGTACGGCAGCGGCTTGTCGCCACCCACATCGAGGGTGCGCACCACCAGCGGCCGACCGGCCAGGCCATCGAGGACCTTGCGGTATTCGGCTTCCTGGGTCGCTTCGTCCGGCGCCTGGGTGTGGGCCATGAAAATCAGTTCGGTGCGCAACAGGCCAATGCCTTCGGCGCCCTGCTCCACTGCGCTGGCAACGCCGGCGCTTTCGCCAATGTTGGCAAACACTTCCACGGCATGGCCGTCACGGGTCAGCGCCGGTTCGTGACGCTGCTCGGCCGCGACCTTGAGGCGCTGCTCGCGGGTGTCGCGTTCTTCTGCAGCCCGTTGCAAGGTGGCGGCGTCTGGGTCCACGTGCAAACGACCGCGCTGGCCATCCAGCAACAAGGACGTGCCCGGCGCCAGCAGCAATACCGCCGCACCGGCGCCCACCAGCGCCGGAATGCCCAAGGCCCGGGCAACGATGGCGCTGTGGGCGGTGGCGCCGCCACGGGCGGTGAGAATCCCCGCCACACGCGTTGGGTCCAGGCGCGCCACGTCGGACGGGCCGACTTCGTCCATCACCAGAATGTAGGGTTGATCGGGTTCATTCGGGGTTTCGACGCCGCACAGTTGCGCCAGCACCCGACGGCCGACGTCTCGCAAATCAGCGGCACGTTCGGCCAGCAAGGCGTCCTGCAACGCTTCCTGTTCTTTCGCGGCGGCTTCGACCACCCCCATCCACGCCGCTTGCGCACTCTCGCCCAGCTTCAAGCGGGTGTCGACTTCGTCGCTGAGCTCCGGGTCGTCGAGCATTTCCTGGTGGGTGATGAAGATTTCGCGGATGGCCTTGGCCTTGGCGCGTTCGATCAGGCCTTGGATATCGCGGCGCACCTGGTTCAAGGCGTTTTGCAGGCGCTCGCGCTCGATGGCCGCCGATTCACCGCGCAACGGGTAGTCGATGGCCTGCAATACCTGGATGTGGGCCGGGCCGATGGCGATGCCCGGTGCGGCGGCGACGGCCTGGATCAGGCTGCCAGATTCGGGCGCCAACACGACTGTCGCCACTTCGGCCATCACGGTTTCCCGCGGCGCACTCGGTGGCGGCAACGGTTCAACTTCTTCGCCAAGGCCTTCTTCGATGGCCGCCAGCAGTGCCGGCAACGCATCGGCGGCAATGCTCGGCTCGGCGATGAATTCCAGAACCTGACCGCGGCGGGCACCCAGGCTCAACAGCTTGCTCAGGCTCTTGGCCGACACGGCGTTGTCCTGGCCGTCGACGATGCGCACGCGAATCTCGCCTTCAAAGCTTTTCGCCAACTGGGCGAGGATCTTCGCCGGGCGTGCATGCAGGCCATGGGCATTGGCCAGGCCGATGCGCGCGCTGGGCCAGTCGGCGGGCAATTCGCCGCCGAGCACTTCCAGCACCTTGCGGCTGCTGGTGGCGCGACCCAGCTCGTGACCGCGGCCTTCGATCAGCAAGGCGCAAAGCCTTTCCAGCAAGGCTTGGTGAGCCTCGCCGAGGCTGGCGAGGCAGAACAGACCGCTCAGCGGTTGACCCAGGTAGCGGATGGGCTTGTCCGGCGTGACGAAAGCCAGGCCCGGACGCTTGACGGTCTGTTCGCTGTGCAGCCACCACAAGCCATCGCCCAGGGGCAGCGCATCGACTTGCTGCAACACCCCGGCAAAGCCATTGCTCACGCAATCGGCCTGGCGCAGCAAGCGGGCACCGCGCCATACCAGCTCTTCAAAATCGTCAGCCGACACACCGAGGCCGATCATCTGGGCATCCAGGGCCAGTTCCTGCGGCGCGCCTTGCAGCAGCTTCAGCAACGCTTCGGCGGAACCGGCACGGCGCAGGGCCTGGCCCAGGTCAGTCTCGCCCAGGGCGCGGGTCAGCAGTTGCAACAGGCGCAGGTGTTCGTCGGACTTGGCCGCGATACCGATCGCCAGGTAAACGATCTGACCATCGCCCCAGTCCACGCCCTCCGGGAATTGGAGCAGGCGCACGCCGGTGGAGTAGACCAGGTCGCGGGTCTGCGGGGTGCCGTGGGGGATGGCAATACCTTGGCCGAGAAAGGTCGAGCCCTGGGTTTCGCGAGCCTGCAAGCCGGCGAGGTAACCCTCAGCCACCAAGCCATCGGCCACCAGTTTGTCGGCGAGCAGTTGCAGTGCAGCGTCTTTATCCACAGCCGTCTGAGCCATGGATATCTGCTCTAGAGTGAGCTCGAGCATGCTTTCTCCTTTTTGGCGTTCGGTTGGCGCCAGGTATTGTTTTGAATGAATCAGCTTAGCCCCGCAGGATGACTTTTGGCGTGATCGCGGCAGAAGGCCGAAAAATCCTGCTAGGCTTGAAAATACGCTTGCTGAAACGTTTAATCTAGAAAGATTGGCACGTTACTCGATAATCTCTCATCCTTGAAGTGCAACTTGTCGTAAGCGCTTGGACGGTGACCGTCAGCTTGAATCGGGTAGGATGCCCCTTATCGTCGGGGCTAACTCGAAAAAACAAGGAAAACCGGGTTGAAACTCAGTGATATTGCCCAACTGGCCGGTGTCTCCGTGACCACCGCCAGCTACGTCATCAACGGCAAGGCCGAACAACAACGCATCAGCAGCGCCACCGTCGAACGGGTGCGAGCGGTGGTCCAGGAACATGGCTTTACGCCCAATCCCCAGGCCGCCGGGCTGCGCAGCCGCCACACCCGTACCCTGGGCTTCATCCTGCCGGACCTGGAAAACCCCAGTTACGCACGCATCGCCAAGCTGCTGGAGCAAGGCGCACGGGCGCGGGGCTACCAGTTGCTGATCGCCAGTTCCGACGACGCCCCCGACAGCGAACGGCAACTGTTGCAGTTGTTCCGCGCCCGCCGCTGCGATGCACTGATCGTGGCCAGTTGCCTACCGGCCGGAGACGACAGCTACCAACAGTTGCAGGCCAAGGGCATTCCCATCATCGCCATCGACCGGGTCATGAACCCTGCGCGGTTCTGCTCGGTGATCAGCGACGATCGCCAGGCCAGCCTGCAACTGACTCGTAGCCTGCTGGAGACCCACCCTCGGCAAATTGCGCTGATCAGCGCTCGTCCCGAGCTGAGCATCAGCCAGGAACGGACCGCAGGCTTTAGCGAAGCCTTGGCCGGGTTCGAGGGCCAGGTGCTGATCGAGCATGGTGAGTCGTTCAGCCGTGAATGCGGCCGCCAATTGATGGATGAAATGCTCGCGCGCCTGGGGCATCTGCCCGATGCGCTGATTACCACATCCTACGTGCTGCTGCAAGGGGTGTTCGACGCCCTGCACGATTTCCCGCTCAAGTCGCGACCGTTGCGCCTGGGCACGTTTGGTGACACGCAGTTGCTGGATTTCCTGCCCCTGCCGGTCAATGCCATGTCCCAGCAGCACCAACTGATCGCCGACAAAGCCCTGGAACTGGCCCTGGCGGCCATCGAAAACGATGACTACCAGCCAGGCGTGCAGGCCATTGCGCGGACGTTCAAGCAGCGTATTCACCAAGGCTGACGCTTCTTCAGGATTGATGCATGGAGTTGATCGACACCCACACCCACCTGGATTTTCCAGATTTTGACGCGGACCGCCCGGCACTGCTGGCCGAAAGCCGCGCCTTGGGCGTGCGGCAAATGGTGGTACTGGGCGTGTACCGGGACAACTGGCAGCGGGTCTGGGACCTGGTGCAAAGCGACCCGGACCTGCATGCCGCACTGGGTATGCACCCGCTGTATCTCGATCAGCACCGACCCGAGGACGTGACGCTGCTGCGCGAGTGGCTGAGCCGCCTGGCCGGACACCGGCAATTGTGTGCCGTGGGGGAAATCGGCCTGGATTACTACATCCCGACCCTGGACCGCGAACACCAGCAGGCGCTGTTCGAAGCACAACTGCAACAGGCGGTGGAGTTCGAACTGCCAGCGCTGATCCATGTGCGCCGCAGCCATGCCGACGTGATCGCGACCCTCAAGCGCATGGGGCCCAAACGCGCTGGAATCATCCACGCCTTCGCCGGCAGCCTTGAAGAGGCCCGTGAGTACATCAAACTCGGCTTCAAGCTCGGCCTGGGCGGCGCCGCGACCTGGCCCCAGGCGTTACGCATGCACCGGGTGCTGGCGAACTTGCCGCTGGACGCGGTGGTACTGGAAACCGACTCCCCGGACATGGCCCCGGCGATGTTCCCCGGCCAACGTAACAGCCCGGCGCATTTGCCGGCGATTTGTGAGGCGTTGGCCGGGATCATGGGTATCAGCTCGGAACGATTGGCTGAGGCCAGCACGGCCAATGCCCGCCAATTGTTCAACTGGTGACACCCCCCTGTGGGAGCTTGCTCGCGAAAGCGGAGTGTCAGACAACTCATTTGTCGACTGACACACCGCTTTCGCGAGCAAGCCCGCTCCTACATTGGTTCGGTGGTGGGCCTCGGAATCACACCCGAAACGCATTGATCAACTGCTTGAGCTGCACCACCTGGGCAGACAATTCACGGCTGGCGTCTTCGGTCTGATGGGCACCTTCAGCGGTGCGTTCGCCGGCGCGGTTGATCTCGACGATGTTCTGGTCGATGTCATGGGCCACGGCCGTCTGCTGCTCTACAGCGGCGGCGATCTGCTGATTCTGGTCAACGATCATGCCGACGGCACCGAGGATATTTTCCAGGGCCATCTGGACCTTTTCCGATTGGCCGACCGTGCCGCTGGCCATCTCATGACTGGTACCCATCGCCTTGACCGCGGCGCCGACACCGCCGTGCAGGCGGGCGATCATCGCTTCGATTTCTTCGGTCGATTGCTGGGTTCGCTTGGCCAGGGTCCGCACTTCATCGGCCACCACCGCGAAGCCGCGTCCCTGCTCACCGGCCCGGGCTGCCTCAATAGCGGCATTGAGGGCCAGCAGGTTGGTCTGCTCGGCGATGCTCTTGATCACATCCAGCACGCGGCTGATCGCCTGGCTGTCGGTCGCCAGTTGATTGATCACCTGCACTGACTGATCGATCTCGCTGGCCAAGCGGACGATGCTGCCCTGTTGGGACTCCACCAGCCCTCGCCCACTGAGGGTTTCGTCGTTCACACTGTGGGCACTGCTCACGGCAGCGGCGGCACTGCGGGCCACTTCCTGGGCCGTGGCCGACATCTGGTTCATCGCCGTGGCCACCAGTTCGATCTGGCTGCGCTGACCGGCGACGGCCTGGTTGCTCTGGGCCGAAACCGTTTCCACCTGCCCGGCCTGGCGCTCGACTTGCGCAACGGTGCGGCCGACCTGTTCGATCAGGTCATGGATCTTCGCCACCGTACCGTTGAACACTTCACCCAACTCGCCCAGTTCATCCTTGCTGCGGGCGGCGAAATTGACCGTCATGTCCCCCGCCGCCACCTTGTCCATCATTTGGCCCAGGTGCTGGAGCGTGGTACGGGTCGAGGCGTAGAAACCGGCGTACAGGTAAAAAATCAACAGGAACACCAGCACCAGCGCCACGGCTTGCAGCACCATATGGCTGCGGTTCTGCTCCAGGCGCTGCTGCAACTGGACTCCCAGGAAGCCCTGGGTCGCCTCGTTCAGCCGGTAGGTCTGCTCCATCAGGCCGCTGACTTGCTGATAAAATGCCGACCATGGCGCATCGAGCGTGTCGGCCATCACCACCTGCTCTTCAATCAGTTCACTGGCCTTCTTAAGGGTGCTCTTGCTGCCATTGGCCTGATCGGCCAAGGC
Organism: Pseudomonas sp. RL_5y_Pfl2_73; assembly: GCF_963970515.1. Classification (NCBI taxonomy): domain Bacteria; kingdom Pseudomonadati; phylum Pseudomonadota; class Gammaproteobacteria; order Pseudomonadales; family Pseudomonadaceae; genus Pseudomonas; species Pseudomonas sp. RL_5y_Pfl2_73. The sequence goes on from NZ_CAXAPD010000008.1 coordinate 131,747, forward strand.
CTGCCCGGCGACCTTGCTGGAACCCAAGGCATCCTGCAGTTTCAAGTCATATTCACCCTGGAGCTTTTCGATCTGTGACAGCAACTCGTCGAAACGGGTGCTCGACGCCGAATTGAGAAACCCCAGCCCCAACGAGGACGCACCCAGCGCCCGGCCTTCGCCGAGGATCTGGGTGACCTTGGGGGTCGTGCTGATGATCAGCTCACTGAGCTGACGGATGTCGCTCTGGCTGTCGCGGCTCAGCCCTGCCTGGCTGGCGATGATCTGGCTGAACATCTGGGCGTTGTTGAGCAACTTGCCAATCAGTGCGCTTTTGCTCTGCAGGGAGCTTTCGGCCTTCTGGGTCTTGTAAGCACCGATCATCTCGTCACGTTTGGCCTCGAAGGCACTGATCTGCTCAGGCTCGATGGTCACGGAGGTCATGCCTTGCAGGCGCGCGAGGACTTGTTGTTCCAGGCTGCCGATCTTCGCTTCGACATCACCGGCCTTGCCGGACTGGCCCAGGCTGGCATTGATCTGTACCAGGTTGTAGAGGGTTTCCAGGTCCCTGCGCAGGATCAGGCTGCTGCCCAGCAGGTCGAGGCTTTGCAGCTCCACTTGCGTGCCCTGAAATTCCCGATAGGAATCGCGCACCAGAAAGAAGTTGGTCACCAGCATTGGCAACAGGAACAGCACGCTGATCAGGCTGAACTTCATGCCGAAGCTCAGGCGGTTCATCAGCGCGACGGCGGGCCAGAGCAAACTCTTCACAAGGAAGTCTCCCGGTAGTGTTCTTATTGTTATGGGCTCGCGCACGAAGACAGCAGAAAGCCACTATTCGGGCGCTGTCCTTGTATAGCCTAAATCGACGGGGAGTTTTGTAACTTAAGGTTAACGGTGTAGGAGCTGCGTAGGAGCTGTCGAGTGCAACGAGGCTGCGATCTTTCCAAAAACACTTGAATCTCAAGCGAAAGATCAAAAGATCAAAAGATCAAAAAATCGCAGGCTTCGCCAGCTCCTACAGAGCGGGAGCAAGCGCCCTTGCCACAAAAGCGCCTAACCACAGCCCTTACATTGATCAGGCCAACACCGTCCACAACGCAAACCCGGCATACCAGAGCACCGCCGCACGCAGCAGCAATTCCCAGAGGCGATCCAGGCTGTTGATGCCGTCCGGCCCGGCGACGGGCCTGGTGATCTCGCCGGCCACCAGACCGACTTTGTCGATAAGGGCGGCGGCGCTGATGTTCCAGTTCAACAGCTCATGCAGCATGACCCGGCTGACCGCGACGAAATTCCCCACCAGAGCGAAGCTCGCCGCCAGCAACCGCACCGGCACCCAATCGAAGGCATGGCGCATGTGCGCGGCCCGCTCGGCCACGCCGGGGTTCTGGCTGTGCTCGGCGGCGAGCGCCAGCAGCCGATAACTCAAGGCTGCGACCGGGCCCAACACGAAGTACCAGAAAATCACCGCGAAAAAGCTCTGGTAGGCCTGCCACAACAAATGCCCCTGGACCCGCTCCAGCAACTGCTCACCGTCATCGGCTTCAATGTCCAGGTCGCGCTTGGCCACATGGGCCGCCGCTTGCAGGTCTTCCCGACGCCACGCGTCGCGAAATGGCCCGAGGCCGGCCAGCAGATCGCCGCGCCCCAAGCTGTAAATCACCACCAGCAAATGCACCGGCAGCGCCAACAGACCGTAGGCCACCGGTTCCAGCACCCACAGCAACAACGCCAACAGCGCCACGGGTAGCAAAACCATCACCGTCAGCACCCACCACGGTCGGTTAACCCAACGTGGGCCCGCCTCGAGCTTGTTCAGCTCGTGCAGCCAACCACCGTCGCGCTGGACTCGCTGGCGCAAGGCCGAGAACTTCTCGATCCAGACGGCCAGCAGCAACACCAGAAAACTCATTGTCCTTCCCCTTCTGTCAGGGCCGCGCGATAGCGCACCCAGTCGAATGCCGGTCCCGGATCGGTCTTGCGCCCCGGTGCGATGTCGCTGTGCCCGCAGATACGCTGCACAGTGATCGCCCTGAACGCCGCTTGCAACTGCCGGGTCAGGTCCACCAATGCGGCATATTGCGCGTCGGTGAACGGCAGATCATCCGTGCCCTCAAGCTCGATGCCCAGGGAAAAATCGTTACAGGTCTCACGCCCCTCGAAGCACGAGACACCGGCATGCCACGCGCGATCCAGACAAGAGACAAACTGGGTCACGGCGCCGTCACGCTCGATCAGAAAATGTGCAGAGACGCGCAGGTCGGCGATACCGACAAAATAGGGATGTTCCGTGACATCCAGACGATTCTGGAAGAAATCCTGCACCTTGCCCGTGGCGAATTGCGCCGGTGGCAAGCTGATGTTGTGGATCACCAGCAGGGAAATTTCGCCTTCGGGGCGCGCATTGAAGTTGGGCGATGGGCAATGACGCACCCCCTCGCACCAACCGCTCGCGGAGTCCAACTGCATACAGGTTCCTTCGATGACGACAGTGAATGCCGCCAGTATGCCGTGATCGGACCGGGCAGCGCGATCACTTGCCGCGATTGAGCTGGCGCAGATTGCCCAGCACCGACTCCAACGCCCGGTCGAACAACAGGGTGTCGTCCAACAGCCGCGCCGCCCCCCGGCGAAACTCCAGGGCCAGGCTGCTACGGCCGTGCTCCAGCACCTTGAGGCCAGTGCGATTGACGAAGACATATTTGCCGGTCGCCTCGATGATCGCCGCCAGCTTGCAACGCAGGGTGTTGTCATCGTCCTCCTGGAACTCGACCCAGCTCCCCAGGTGCAACTGGTCGACCTGCAGCAGGCCCACGTCATCAGCCGGCAAATGCACCGCCACGCTCTCCCCCGCCGACTTTTGAGGGGGACGCAAGACGATTTTTTCCAGCACCTCGACCATAACCGGTGAAGTGAACGACTGGGCCTGTTCCGTCGCTTGGCCCATGCGCTCGAGGGCCTGCACATGCAGGGCTTCCAGTTCACTGAAAAACTCGCTGGTGGCGAACGGGTCGAACGCCGAGCGATTCAAGCCTTCACGCAGGGCTTTGAGCAGTTCGGGCACCATCGCCAGTAAACGCAGGCCGGCACCGGATTCGTCGTGAGGCCGGACACTCCAGATCAATTGCTCCAGGGTCAAGACGTCGGCCTGCCACTCGGCGGAATACTTGCCATGCTTGAAGCACGTCAGCAGCAACACTTGGCTCCAGGCGTGTTGCACGAACTCCACCACGGCTTGCGGCAAGACTTTGCCCATCATCACCAAGTTCAGCGTCCCTTCGACTCGGTGACGCGCCAGTTCGGCCTTGGCTCGGCCCTCTTCGGCATCGCGGATGCGCTGTTCGAGCAGTTCACTGCGGCGCCGCTCGTCACTGGTGAAGGCCAGGAAGTCGGCCAGCAGTTCGGAGAAAATCGCCGGGTCATCGACAAAATCATTCAATAAACGCTGCACCACCTGCTCGATGCGCAGGTACAGGCTGTCGCGCTGATGATCGTCGCAATCACCCCAGCCCATGGCCGCGGCTGCGATTTCGTTAAGCAGTCGCCGGGCCGGATGATTGCCGCGACTGAAGAAGCTCTTGTCCTGCACCGCGACCTTGAGCATCGGGATTTGCAGACGGCCGATCAGAGCCTTGAAGGAGTCTGGCAGGTTGTGATCGTCGAGGATGAATTCGAACATCATCGAGATCAGGTTGATCACGTCTTCATCGGCGCCTTCGACCACCCGGGACTTGCCACTCCTGACGCTGACCCGGGTCAGCAGCTGTTCGAGCTGGCTACGCAAATCGAACTCGTCGTGAACGGTAGGCGCCGGCACGTATTGCTGCAAATGAGAGAGCAGTCGCAGCAGGTCACGGGTAGAAATCGGCTGGGGCGCAACGCTGGGCTCCAGGGTCGGCGCCACAGAGCCACGCACCTGCATCAACAGTTTCTGCAAGGCGGCGAACACTTCCTGCACGCTGTCATCAACCTCGGCATCGCTGGGCTTGGCAGCCATCTCGGCGTTGGGCCCGGGGTTATCCTCGGTGCGATCCGACGCCCGGCGCGTCAGCGTAACCTTGAGCTCTGGCAGGATGCCTGTGGCGGCCAGCAACTGGTTGGCCTCGGTATAGAGTTGGTCGCAATCGCTGAGCACATAACGCTCGAACAGCTTGAGCAGGATCAGCTTGACCTTGATTTCCACGCCCAGGTTGCGCCCGGCCTGCAGGAATTTCTCGCACAGCAAGGCCGGGCTCAGGGGATTGTGCTGATTGGCCAGCGGTCGGGCCAGCAACACTCCGAGCCGGGCCGTCAGTTGTTCCAACGACACGCCATCGCGCCTGAGCACCCGAGTGACCATCGCCTCGACCGCCAGATGGCGCTCCAGGTCGTCCTGGGAGCGCTGGGCTTGGCTGTCCGGCGCCAGGGCAGGCGCCAAGGTGGCGTGGGTCAAGTCGTATTGGGCAAGGCTGACGAAGGTCCCGAAAAACTGCTCGATGAATTCACGTTCGATGCTTTTGCGCTTCAGGCGCAGGTCCCGCATGGCCTCAAAGTACAGGTTCTGCTCAATGTCGTCGCGCGCCCGGTCAGCCATTTCAAACAACGTGTCGTCGGCATTATCGAACAGTCCCTGCAAGCCCTGGCGCAACTGCTGGGCGGCCTTGTCGCGAACCTGAAGCAGAATCACAGGCAGGCGGGCGAGCGGCGAAGGGTTCGCCTGATCGGTAGCGACCTTGTGCAAAGGCACTACATTCCCGTCGTTGTGCATCCTGGCCTCCTGCAACGGCTTTCTGCGGCTCATAACGTCAAAGCTATGACGTCAATCAAAAGGCGGATTATCAGGTAAAAGAACCCCGTCGTACCAGCACACTCTGCGACCCATCTCGAAATACGACGCAATAAGTGACCTGGGGAATGAGGAAATGTTGCGAGGACGCGACCAAATGCGGGGTTCGACACCCTATAATCAGGCCACTTTGTTTGTGGAGCCCGTTATGCCGAATCTACGCCTCGCCGATCTGACCGCCGAAATCGAAGCCAACGTGCGCCGTGCGTTACTTGAAGACATCGGCAGCGGCGACATCACCGCGCAACTGATCCCCGCCGAACGCCTGGCCAAGGCCACCATCATCACCCGCGACGCGGCGATCATCAGTGGCACCGCCTGGGTCGATGCGGTGTTCCGGCAACTGGACCCGCGTGTCGCGGTGCATTGGCAAGTGCGCGACGGCGAGCGGGTCACCCCCGATCAAGCGCTGTTCCACCTGGAGGGCCCGGCCCGCTCGCTGCTGACCGGCGAACGCAGCGCACTGAACTTCGTGCAAATGCTGTCCGGCGTTGCCACGCGGGCCCGTTACCTGGCCGACTTTGTCGCCGGTACCCAGGTCAAGCTGCTGGACACCCGCAAGACCCTGCCGGGGTTACGCATGGCCCAGAAGTACGCGGTCACCTGCGGTGGCTGCCACAACCACCGCATTGGCCTGTACGATGCCTTCCTGATCAAGGAAAACCACATCGCCGCCTGCGGCGGGATCGCCCAGGCCATTGCTGCCGCCCACAAGATCGCACCGGGCAAACCGGTAGAAGTCGAAGTCGAAAGCCTGGCGGAATTGAAAGAAGCCCTGGCGGCCAACGCCGACATCATCATGCTCGACGAACTGAGCCTGGACGACATGCGTGAAGCCGTACGCCTCAATGGCGGCAAGGCGAAGCTGGAGGCCAGCGGCGGGATCAACGAAAGCACGTTGCGCCCGATTGCCGAGACGGGGGTGGACTACATCTCGATCGGCGCGATGACCAAAGATGTGAAGGCAGTGGATCTGTCGATGCGCTTGAGCCTCTGACAACAAAAAACGCCAGCCTTGAAGGCTGGCGTTTTTTTTCAGACCACCAGATTGTTCATCTCGCAGTACTCATCCCATTCCACACCCAGCACCTCGGCCGCTTCCTTGTGCAGCGCAAGGCGCTGCACCTCGAACTCTTCAGCTGTGCTGGTGTACTTGAGCGTCAACTCCCAAGGCTGCAGGCCCTGGGCCTCGGCCTCGTCTTCGAACGCCCATTGGATCTGGTCTTTTTGATCGTCGGCGCTCAGGTCCTTGATTTCGTCCAGTAACTGAGGCGTGTCCAGGGCGTATTTTCGCAGGGCCTCTTCGTGTCTGGCTTCTTGCGTCAGTTCTTTAGCGGTCATGGCGTTCTCGTTGATCGGAGGAATGGAAGATGGATCTGGATCATCAAGGATCTCTCTGACGCAAAAAACCGTGTGAAGCCCGGTTTATCTGGCCTTCAGAACCATTCGGGGATCATCTGAAAACTGCTGGGCGATGCACATGCAGGCAATGAATATAGGACGTTTTGCCGACGATTTACACGGTTCTTTACACCTATCCCACAAAAAACCATGCGCATGGAAAATCAGGGGAGCTTGGGAACATCTGTCAAAACAACCAGTCATAGCCATGTGCCATGCCGGCACTTCACAAGGAACTCCAGTGATGCGCAGCTTTTCGAAACGTTCGTTGACCCGGCTTGCTACCGCGACCCTGCTGCTCGGCAGTCTGACCTTGACCGGCGCTGCCCAAGCGGCTGTTGAAGTCTCCTCCGATATGCCGTCTTCCCACGACACCATTCCTGCCCTTCGTTTTAACCGATTTGATAAGTTCGTACTCGTCAAGACTAACGTCAACGTCAGCGCCTTGGAAAACCTGCCAAAAACCGTGAAGAACAACGCCGAGGAACTGGAAAACCAGAAACGCGTCCTCAGTGAGCAGGCCCGCCAGCTCGAAGAACTCAAGCGCACCAGTGGCTCCAGCTCCACCTCCAGCAGCAAGGAGATTGACGAGCTCAAGCGCACCATCAAGGAACAGGAACGCGACCTGAACGATCTGGGCAAGCAAGTGGAAGAACTCAAGCGCAAAAGCAGCTCCAGCTCGAGTTCGAGCAACAGCGAGATTTCGTCCCTGAAACGCGAGCTCAGCGATCAGGATCGCGAGATGGATCAGCTCAAACGTACGGTCGAGGAACTGAGCAGGAAAGTGAAATAACAAGGGGGATGGTGCCCGAGACAGGAACCAAATCCGAGCCGATTACCCCAGCAATTATTGGAATATGACGGATAGCAGGAGCAGCAGCGTACTGCCCAATGTACTTTTTCAACGCTGCTGGCGACTGGATCCGATGAAACATGATGCAGTGGTATGCCGATTTTCTGGATGCGCTTGGCGAAGGGATGCTGGACGAAAAACATGCAATGCCCAAAGCAACGGTAAGCGCAGGATGACCGGCGCAGGTTTATTGATAGACATCAAGCCCGTGGTGTAAGGTCCGCCGCCTAACACTGCATACATTCAGGAAATAGAAAATTCTCATGGACATGAAGCAGACATTCTTAGCTGCAATGCTTTTCTGCGCAGCGCAACAGGCTTATTCAAGTGAAACCGTAACAAAAGATGTTGTCTCGGCCTGCCCAGGCATTGAGGTTGCGCCACGAACCTTGCGCGCATCAGGTCACTACTATGCAACGCATGGGAAATTTTCTCTAAGAGAAGATGGCATCACACTTTTCGATTATGGGACAAACTACAATAACCTTGGTAAATGGGCCAACCCTTACTTCAATTCAAACTTTGCCAACGCTCTTTATCGTGACTGGAGAGATACAAAGTGCACTGATGAAAAACTAAAGTCTCAGTTTCTGCGCGTTGCTGATTGGTATTTGGAGGAAGCGATCACAAAGAACGGCATGGCTATATGGACCTATCCATTCCACAATCAGTACTTTGATTTAGCTCCGGGGTGGATTTCTGGGATCGGTCAAGCTCGTATTGCTGGGATTCTCTACAGGGCACACGCTGTCACGGAAAACCCAAAGTATAAGGCCGCAGCGGATGCAGCGATGGAGACATACCTCCACGACCTCAAGAGCGGTGGTGTTGTGACCTTTGATAACGGTGTTACATGGATCGAGGAAGCGCCCGACCCAAATGGCCGAAGCTACAAAGTGCTAAACGGGCACATTACTGCACTAATGGGTTTAACGGATATTTACGACATCACTAAAGATCCTCGATGGAGCGAGCTGATAAAGCAAGGGGTTGCCGCAGTTAAACGGGACCTCCCCAAATTTGATGGAGGGTTCATTTCATTTTACTCCGTAGACTGGCCCGCACCAACAAGACGAACAGCAGAGCGCGGCGGCTATAATTCCTTGCATGTTAGCCAGCTTCTATGGATGTACCAGTATTCTGGAGACTCTGACTTTCTGAAGTGGGCCTCACACTTTCAGTCATACGAAATGAACTCAGATAAATATGAGGCATCCTATTCGGTAAATAGCAAAACAAATGGCCCGGAGCGAGCAAAAGCGCTTCTGTTTGGGGCCTCTTGGACAACTAATGAATTCCCAACGACATTTACAATAACGCCTCAAAAACCAACACATTTTAAAGGTGTTGCTGTTGATGCCCTAGACCTGGCCAGACGCCCTATAGATTTTGATTTAACAGCATACCGCCGTGGACGGGTTGTTGGATTCAAGGAAGTTAGAAATAACGACAAGCTTTGGATGGACGCAAATTTTAAATGGCCAGTCGAGGCTGACAAACTAGAGTTAGAGTTTAAGAAAGGTGACAGAATAACGGCTATCACCTCGCTCATGGCGATACGAAAAGACATTGAACTTGCGCCAATAGCCGACGAGTGCAACCATCGCCGAGAGTCTGGCACGAACGAAATAATTTACGTACTTAACAGTGCGCTCGACGGCAACCCTGAGACAACGATGGAAATCCGCTGCGCTGGATGGGTATTCGTACCCATGGAAAAAGGCAAGCCCTACCTGCGTGTTTCAGGGAACGGAGCCAAGGATGCAAATTTCAGAATAAAAAATAGCTGGAACATGAAAACCTGGAGCCCTGAAAAGTCTATACCAATCCACTCAGGTGAGCGAATCAGAGTAAATGGAAAATACGCGCTTATCTCTTTCGATAAGGATGTAACTGAGATAACAGAAATCAAAACATCAGAACGATGACAAGTTGCGCGCCGACCCGATTTCATCGGCGCGCTTGCCGCTCACCCAAAGCTAAAAACAGTGGCAACCCGTGCCGACGAGTCGGTATTTTTTATATTCACCATTCCTCCACCGCCAGCCTGCGACCAAATACGGAAAAGCCCAGTCGCAGGCTCAGTAGTGGAACCCACTGTTACTTCGCTACCAATAAACATCGATACCACGCCGGCAGCCGAAATCGCTACCACGGCCTGTGACTGATTTGTTCTATTGAACGAGATTAATGCAAGGCATACCCCCCCGTTTATACCGTGAGCTGGTAGCTGCACAGTTCCTCCAGCCGGTATAGAAATAGCCTGAGGTCGCATGCTGCCGCCTACGGTCTGTCCCTCACCGGCAATTGCGTATGGCCTCATGACGCTACCAGGGTTTGGCAAGAACGTGTCAGCAGAACCGTTACGCGTAAAACCAGAGCACCCATATTCGCTAAGCTCGGTTGTCACTGCATTGCCAGCTACACGATGCGTGAGAAGAGGCCTCACTACGCCAGTATTGATGCAGTTTTCTGCGTAAACCTTCGCTCCAAATGGGGAAGACGACCCGCTTGTCTTGGCCCGTACAAGCTCAGTGGTCAGGTTGTCTACGGTAATGCTGGCTATCCTGAGAGAGTTCAAATCGCCGTTTACCAGATAATCAACAACGCGATCAACAGGGCCTTGCACTTCGATGTCTTCGACGATAATTAGGCCTGTGCTGATGCCTGGTGAGAACGTTTGAACGATCTGCGGGATAGCTGGCAAAGAATGGTTGGCGACGTACACGCCACTGACCTTAAGGGATGGCCGTTTGCGCTCAGTTGTTCCTTCTCCACCGTTAATCACCGTGTTCGGTACGTTTCCGCCATAGTACAGGCATGTAATATCCTCTACGAATCCTGCTCCCTGCTGGAAAGCGATTTCCTCATTCCCAAAACCGGAGGCCGGTCCGGCTGTTCGAATAAATTTCGAACCACTCACAACACCATTCGTCATCTGCGACTTGATGCTTCGCCCAAAGCAGTTCCTGAAGACACCCCGGACGATATTGAACGTGCTGTCTATAGCGCCCGTTCCCCCAGTAACCGAGGCCGGGCCGAACACCCGGATTCCATCCATATCGTCCTGTTGTGCCGGATCTTCACTGCCTACAGTGTCGATAATGGGGTCAATGATATTGACAGTCCTTGGATAGCCGACTCCGTCGCTATTGCCGAAAATGACAATGCCAGACACTCCGACAACTCCAGTCGTGCCGGCACCAGGCGCCAGCATTACGTTCTCTACGACCGGGCGAACAAGAGTGACCGTCGAGAAGCCGCCTCGTATCAGAATGCCGTCTCCGTTGAAGTAGGTTGCGTCGGCTCGGCGAATGTTCTTTACCCGCAAATCTGCAGCGTATAAAGATCCGTATCCCAATGGGTAGAAGTCGGTGGAGTTATTCCTGATGTACAGACCAGCGAAAGCCTTTGCTCCTCCGTCGATCTGGAGAACACCCTCAATCCGGTGGTAAAGAGGAAGGACAGCGAAATACATCACGGACTCAGTAATAACCGCCGAATCCATGAAAACCCTTGCGCCGTTCGATTTCCAGTCAATCGCACCGAGAATGGTTGCCTGGTTTCCTAGCGCTCTGGTGATGCGGATATTCAAGTTGCCATAATCGATTGGAACGCCCGCGAGAATGGCATTTTCCAAGGCTGTCGAGTCATCAGCAACGCCATCGCCGATGACTCCGAATTTCCGCACATGAACACGCGCCGGAAGATAGTCCCCCACGGTCCCGCCGGGGGCGCCGATGCCGCTGGCCCCTGTAGCTCCGGACAGGTCCTGTACAACATGGACCGTGTTGTCTGGATAGGTATAAACGACATTGGCAGCGTTGTTGATCGGACCTTGGCCTGTTTCAAGCACCTGCGCCACCAGGTCTTTAACGTCCTTCCAGTTCGTGGCCGCGCTGTCCAAGCCATCAGCCGACGCAAGATCAATCAGGCCATTACCTTTAGCCCTGTAGAACCCTTCGCCGTCAATGTCATTGATGCCCAGAACGGGCGAGCGGCTGGTGGTCCTGAGCAGCTGCTTTAGCGCTTGCCAGATCCTGTCGAAGTCACGGTTTACCGTGGATGACAGGAAGTCGCCGTTTTCTTGGTAGTCCACCAGGCGCTGAAACGGAACGTTGAGTTGCAGCAGAAGGTCGCCTGTAGGCGGCAAGGTGAATTCGATGTAGCTGATCGGCAGGCCAACCCCTACATGAGTGAATCCCGAGGTGAGCAGGCTGCCGTTAAGCAGTACTTGGAGGTCGCCGGCCTCGATGACCAGAAAAGGGACGGGGTACATAAGGGATACGCCATTTGCGGCGTATCGTTTCTCGGTTGGTCCTGGTTGAACTGACATGCTCTGCGCCCTCTGGTGGTCGCGGGCTAGTAGTCCACTTGAACCTCATGCACGCCCGCATCTGGGCGCCAATCGTCACGCCGAGCCTCTGTCGGTTTCCCGACTATTCGCCCAATGCGCACGGGGGTTTGGCTGATCGCGCCGCCGCCGGAATCGATGTAGTCGTCTTCCTGGTTAGTGAGCGCTGGGTTGAAGTCGCGCATCTGATCCCAGATCGTGCGCAACACGTCGACGTGGGCCCACAGGAAGCGGGCTGATAGCGGGGATTCGAAGGCGTCGAGGATTCGTTTCTGCTTGTTGGTGCTGGAATGCTCTTCCCCTACCCCGCACCCAGTGCCCTTCAATGCCTGCTTGAGGATCGAGGGAGCGAACCCGCCCGGCCCGTTGGTCTCGATGATGACACGGGGGATTTGGTGCCTGATGACCAGTTCGCGGATCTGGTGCACCTGGCCACCTATGATCCGGTCCTTGTCGTCGAATTCCGCGATTTCCCCGGTGAGGCCAACGGCCAGGTGCCAATACAATTGGCCGCGGGCATCGGTAAGGATCAAGGAGAAGGCCGAGGCGTCAGACTTGATCTTACCCAGTGAGCAGTCCCAGTAAGCGACGGCGCCGACGATCTGCGTAGACCCCAGGAACATGGCTGCCGCCCCGTTGGCATAGCGCATGGTGGGCTGGACGTCATAGGGGATGATGCGCGCAGGGTCCAAGCGAACCTCCGTGACGGGTTTCGAGTGGAGCTGATACTGCGAATCCCATTCGTTAATGGTGCGGGTTTCGCGGCGCCGAGTTTCCAGGGTCGCCATGTCGAAACGCTCGGGCCAGGCGCTGCCGGCGTAGCAGTCCACCAGCGTGCCGGGCGGCGTGAAAAAGGCGATACCGGTTTTCGTCTGCTGGTAATCCGTGCCCAGCACCAGCACACGGGCATGCTTTCCAATGCCAGAGAACACCACGTCCGGCACGAAAGGCACGTCGTAGGCATTGTGTTTGGCGTCCTCTATCCGGTGCTCCAGGGCGAACATGCGAATGGTGAGGCAGTCGGCGCCCATGCTCTCAAGCTCGTCGTACAGGCTGTCGTGGGTGTGCGGCGTGCCGATGTACAACTTGCTCCCGCCTGGCACCAGGATGTGCGTCTGCTCGCCCAGGCGGTAGCGCAGCTTTTCACGCGCCTCTGGGGTCTGGATGTTGCGCGGCACCTCGACGTCATCGTTCTGGCATTCGTCCGCGCGCGCCGATGTGACGTTAGAAAGGATCCCTTTGGCAAACATCGATGCGTTACGAAAGTCGGACGCACCTTCAACCCACCACTGTTCTACCGTGCCCTGGTTGGGCGGCAACAGATGGCGGGTCAGTGGGTGATTGCGGATGACGTTTTGGGTGTCGCGGCTGGTCTTGTAGGCCGTTGGGTCAGATTCGGATTGGTGCAATATCCGATCGGTCGGGTTTTTGTAGTACCGCCAGGCGTTGTAAATCGCCAGCAACGTCGACTTGCCGAACCCCCGAAAACAACGCAAAACGGCCAGAGACCCTTTGGCCTCCAGCCATATCAGTGCACGAACGTGGATATCCGGCACATCCCAACGCATGCGCCGCGCCCACAGCATGAAGAAAACCAGCAGGCTGACTTTCTTGTCTGGGTCAGTGGACATTCCCGGCCTTCTGCATCCGCTCGATGATGGCCTGGGCCTCACGTTCAGCGGCAGCCAGTTCGCCGTCCAACTCGTCTACAGCGTGACCAGCGTCCGGTGCCGGCTTCTGCCTGTTCATGATGCCGGCGATGTTCACCACCTTGAGCAGCAGCGTCATGGTGGCGGCGGCGTTCTTCTTGCACCAGTATCGGTCGCCACGTTCTTGCTGGGTAAGCTCTGCCGGCACCTTCTCGGCTCCGGGCCAGTTGTGCGGGTCGACTTCGGTGATGACAACCTCTCCCAGGCGTTCGCTCAGGGCTTGCAGGCGGGTGATTTGATCGTCGCGCATATCAGCGGTCTCCTACAGCGGTGCCAAGGTTTGGAGCGCGATCTGGCGTTGCCTCGCCCGGCTCCCACCAGAACGATTGCCCGAAGTCTTTTTTTGCACGGCGCTTCATCCTGCGCAGGTAGCCGGGCGATAGCTGTTCCTGCATGTCATGAAAAACCGCATGCTCGAATGCCGCCTTGGTGTACCAGTTGCGCAGGAATGGCGTGTTCTGGTAGCCGAGGCGTAGCAGGTTCGCCCCCACGTCAGCCGGCTCTGTTTTCTCTTTGAACACGCTGCCGGCCGTCAGCCCAAGGTCCGCAGCCGTGCCGTACACAGGCCCCAGCAGCCCCGTCAGGTTCGACTGGCCACCACGGTTATCGCCGCCAAGGCCCGTGTTCAGGATGTCGCCAAAGATCCCCACGCCGCCCCCACGTAGCGCGGCCTGCAGCCAGAACTTACCGTCGTTCATCTTGCGCGGGTCGCGCCCGTTCATGATGTCCATAAGCTGGTTGGTCATTGCCCCAGCCATCAGCAGGCCAGTAAACACCGACGCGGAATACGCCAGCTTGCCGGCGGTTGACTCGATCTGCGAAGCACGCTTCCAGTGGCGTTCGAACATCGCCACACCGAAGGACTTGAACAGCGTCAGGTGGCGCAGGGACTCACCGCCAAGGCTGCCCGACTGGGTGCCCTGACGCATGGTCGCCCGGGTCATGATTCCAGGTAGGATTGATGTAAATTCGGATTCGTTTTGGATATAGCCCAGCAGCTTGCCAACGGCATCGTTCTTCTGTTTGGCGCTAAAGCCTTGCAGCGATGCGATGGACTCCGGCGTCAACATAGCTTGCCCGCGCCAGTCTTCTGGGGTTGCAGCCTGCCATACGGCCCAGTCCTCTTTGGTAATGCCGTACACCTCAAGCCGCTTTTGCAGCTTGGGGTCTGATCCCCATGCGCCGCGGGTATCTGCAGCCATGCGCGACATGATCGACACCGAGAAGCCGCGCCGCATTGCAGTGGTCCAACCCTCCAGCAGGGTCACTTTCATGGTTGCGTTGGCAAGCTTCGAGGTCCAACCCGCCGACAGGTTGTCAGTGTGGAACGTCACCATGTCGTTGGTGATGCTATCCAGGCCGATGGCCATGCGGTTGGCCTCGGCGCGGTAGTCCTTGGAAACGCTCTTGAGGGCGCTCACCAGTGTTTTGCCGATCGGCAGTCCGTGGTAGGCGCTGGTGATGGCCATCGATTGAATGTCGCCTATCACAGAGGCAATCAGGGTTGACTGGAGCTTGGCCGCGACCATGAAATTTCGGATCCCCTGGTTGAACTCGGCAAAGCGCGCATTTACCGGAACGCCGAGGCTGCCATTCAGTACGTTCCACACCATATCCGGGGTGGCACCGAATTCCGTACCGGAGAAAAAGCCATCGCCGACACCGTCCTTCACCTTGGCCGTGTCGTGCAGCAGGCGGTAGGTCTGTGCAGAATTGGGGCCGAGCTGCTCAATCATTACCGTATCTTTGATCTGGGCATGTACAGAGCCCTGCATCGCCTCAAACACGGATGTTGGGCCGAAGTCGCGCATGTACTCCAGATAGGCGTCACCGTCCTTGAAGTGGATTTGCCGGTGGGCCTCGTCGTGCTTGGCCGCACGGCTTGCGCCACCAGCAGCGCCTGGCGTCATCTTGTTTAACCCATCGGTTTTCAGGGTTTCATGGGCAGCCAGCAGGAAGTCCGTTACCTGGGCGTCATTCATCTGCGTACCGTCTTCGTTCAGGTAGCGCTTTCGGTCTAGCCGATTCATAACGAACGCGGCCCAGGCGTCAGCGGTTGCGGCGCGCACCTTCACCAGACTATGGGGTTGCGGCAACCAGCCGTAATCAAGCCGGCCAATCATCGCGCCGGCGGCGTTCATGCGCTCCCGCAACGCATCCATCTGCTCCCGCCAGACCTTCGCCCCCTTCGCTGCCAGCTGGTTGCCAGTGTCACGCCCGAACACCTCATGCACAAAGTCGCGCTCTGCGGCCTTGTTGGTGATCATTCCCAGGAGCTTGGGCGCGGCGGCGTCGATGGTTTCCATGATCGAACTGAACGCCCGGTTACGCTCGCCCTTGATACGGCTGTCAACCTGGCGCAGGCGCTCGAATAGCGCCGACGTGAACGGCTGCTTGCCGCCAATAACCGCCGCGCGCGCTTCCTGGTTGGCCAGTTCTCGGGTTTGCGCCAGCAGGTTCTGGCCCTTGCGCTGGGCGGCCTTGTCCACGGACGCAATGTGATCGACCATCGCGGCCTGGGCGGCGGCGAGCTGGCGTTGCTGCTCGGTCATTGCGTTAAATTTTGACGGATCGGTGCGGGCAAGATCGCGGATGTGAAAACTGATCTTGTCTTCGATGGCTTTGGCTTCCGCCGCCTTGAGGGGTCGGCCTATGGCCGCCTCGACTTGTTTGATGCAATCGGCACGCATGGCCATGGGCTTGCCTCCAGTGAGATTGGAAGCAAGCCTATGGTGGTGGGGTAGACGGTTTCCCGACTATTTGGGATGGCGTTACAGGCCCAGCAAGCAGCCAACGGCTGCCATGTAGGAGGATGCTTCGCGAGTGCCGGCGGCGTGTTCTGCCTCAATCTCGGCCAGCACCTGATCGGCGCGGGCGCTGGTTGGGTTGCCGTCAGCGTCGTAGCCGGTGCGCACCATCGCCTCCGGGTTCTTAGCCACCGCGCCGCGCAGCAACTGCAGCTCGGGTGATTCAGCGGCTGGTTTGCCATCACCAGATGGTTTACCAGCAGCGTTTACCACGTCAGGCCCTGATTTATCTGGGGCGGCAACTTCTGGCTCAGCCGGTTTACCACCAGGTGGTAAGTCGGACCTGGGTGTTGGTGCCGGCTCCGCCTCCCGCGGCAACGTCGCGTCATGCTCTCTGATCAGGGTGTCGAGTTCTTCGCGTGCCGCACGCTCGTTGATTTGGCGCGGGGCTGGGGTCCTGCGAGCCCCCGCCACTCCATCAGCCAGCGGCTTACGTCGGAAGCCCTGAATGATTTCATCGGCCCGCGCGCTGAATCGATCTTCAAACCGGGAAGGAGTCTCGCCCCGATCCAATGCATTCAGGTCGGCACGGGCCTGTTCGGCTGAGCGGTTGCCGTCCAGGCTTTCCGTCAACGCTGACTGGCGGTCGGCCAATTGGGCGCGCTCGTCGGCAATGGCCTGGCGGGCGGCCTGCTCGGCCTGCTTGCGCCCCATGCCCTGGCCCTGTAACTCTTTTGCTCGAGCGCGGAAAGTATTGTCCAGCCCTTCAATGCTGCGGGTTACGGCGGACAGCTCGGCTTTCACGTCCTTCACGTTCGGCAAGCTGCCAGCGGCGGCCTGCTCCGTCTCGGCGCGAACGATCGGCAACAGCTCTTCCCGTGCGCTGGCCAGGGCCTGATCACGGCCTGGGGCGATTACGGGAGATTCATCAAGATCGCGCAGGAAGGATGCCCGTTGGATATTGTCCGGCAGCACCACGGGTTCGCCACGGTTGATCGCGTCAATGGCAGCCCGGAGCGCGTCTTGGTGTGCGACCGCTGACCGGGCGTCAATTGGCGCGCCGGGAGCGGTGTCGATATCGGCGTGCTGGGCGTTGCGATCTGCCAGCGCAGCGTCGATTTGTTCGGTTGAAGGCCGGCGCATTGTGGCTCGACCAATGCCAAAGAAGGCCGCCCCCAAGATGGCATCAGTAGCGATAGCCGTACCATCCATTGCCCGGTATTGCGCGGCCTGGGCGTGATAACCGCCGGAGTCAAGAAGCTCTGCCGAAACACCCCGGTGAGCCATGCCCAGCCCAACGTTGGCACCAACAGCCAATGCCGCGTCACCAAAAAAGGACTTGGCAAAGCCTGCGGCGGGGATCGCTGCCCCCACGCCGGTTACTGCCCCCTCAGTAACACCCAGCCAAGTGGCCGTATTTTCGTCAATACCTTCTTCCATGGCCGTGCGCTTGCGAGAGTAGCCGGCAGGTCCGCCAGCAGCAGCGGCGGCACCGACAGGCCCGCCCAGGACGGCACCCGCCAGCGTTCGCGGAAGAATGGCGGCAGCCTCTCCAATGATCTGGCCCGCCACGCCAACCTCGGTAGGATCTGGCCGGTATTCCTTGGCCATTTCGCCCACGCCCACGCCCAGGGCTTCCTGGCTGGATTCCTCCGCGCTGGTTACGTTTGGCTTGCCGCCGAACTTCGGCTCAGGTAGCAACAGCTCGGCAGCCGCATCGAGGCCGCCCTGCCACACAGAGCTGAGGCCGGACTCAATTGCAGTGCCTGCCTCAATCCCGCCGCGCAGCAAGTTCGGCCCGACCACATCCAGGGCACCAGTAAAGAAACCCGGCTTGAGTTTCTCGGCGGTTCGGTCCAGCCGCTGATCCTGGCTCGCGGCTTCACCTTCTTCGACCATCCCGTCTAACCAGCTCATTTGACTTTCACCACCATGGGTTGATTGGTTTGCGGGTCTACCTGCACCCGGCCTGCATTCATCAGGTAATAGGAGCCTTCCTTGCCTGGTACCGGCGACAGCGGCATGTCTTCAAGCTGGCTGATAGGGAGCTTGCTGTGCATAGCCAGGCCCTCCAGCTGCATATCCACCAAGGCATCGAACGTCCCTTCATCCATTTCGTAAGGCTTGATGACCTTGGCACCGCCTCTTTCCATGATGCCGCCGGTTGCCATTTCTGCGGCCTGTTCCGCCAGGTCTTTGTCAAGGTCAGGTGATGGGCCGTCGTGCTTGACGCCCTTGGGCCCGGACATTCCCGCGTACAACGACTTGAAGGCCAGGTAGGCTTGTTCCCGCTGCGGAGTACCCGGAACCAGCGAGTTGCCCACCGAACCATCGAAGGCTTCGCGGAACATGGCATCTTTGGGCATGGGGGTAGATTTGTCCGTCAGCACCTTCGCACCGGACAGCAGCGTGCGGGGAACGTCAGTGCCGTCGGCGCCCTTGAGTCCACGGAATTGAGCCATTCCGGCCAGCGTGACGATGGGGTCATCGGCCACCAGAGGTTTGATAGCGGCGGCATAGTCGGCGCCGGTTGGCGATGATGCAGCAATGGCGCCGAACAACTGCAGTTTGGTCCCGTCGTCGGCCTGCTTGATCAGTGATGACAGCATGGTCTGCTCTTCCGGCTTCCATGGGTTGCGGTTGACTTCGGGGCCGTATGCCTTGCGCACGGCGTTGACCACGTCGAAGCGCTCGGCGATCTGCTCGCCCAGCTTCTGCTGACCTTCGGGGCTGGCGATTCCCGAAACGTCAAGAGGCGCCACATCGGCGCCGGTTCGCATTGCGTTAAACGTCAGCGGGTTCTCGCGCATCATCTTGGTATTGTTATCCACCGCCGCCTGCAAACGATCCAGATTGGCTTGCTGGGCAACACTGCCACCGTTGGCCTGCATCTGCTGGCGCTGCCGGTCAATCAGCTGCTGGGCAACTGCGGGGGGCTGCCGGAGCAGTCCTTGCACCTGCGTCATTTCCTGCATGCGGGTGTTGAACTCGCCGGCAGCAGAGGTGCCGGACAGCGCGGCCTTCCACCGCTGCTGATCTGCCGGGGTTGGCGGAACGCCCGTAGAGGCCTGCCGGTCCATCTGCGAAAGGATCCGCTCGGCCTTCACTTCCCGCATTTCCGCCTGGCGCTGCTGGTGTTCCTTCACCTGGAATATGCGACCGCTCACCGTGTTGAGCAGTTGGTTACGCTTCTCTGGGTCAAGCTTGTGGGCGTAGAAACCGTCCTCGGCGGTCAGGTCATGCTCCAGCTTTTGAAGGCTACCGATGCTTTCGCGGGACTCGATGACGCGCTGTGTCGCGTGCGTGGTCCAGTTGCCGTCCTTGAATTCCTGTTTCTTGCTGGCCCAGGCCTCGCCGAATGCCAGGCGCCCAGCAACGTCGATATCTTCGGCGTCCATCCGGGCATTGATCTGCTCGACGTTTGCCCCAGGTAGTGCGGCGTCTTTACCCAGCATATCCATACGGGACGTAAGGTCGCTCCGAGCTGACTGAATTCGCCCCTTGGCGGCTGATGCGCGGATACTGTCCAGGCCGCCCAATTGAATGCGTTTGAGCGAGTTGCCTATCTCACCCTGCTGCGCCTCATCAAGACCAGGAGTTTCCAGAGGGTCGAGCTTCGATACTGCACTGGTGAAGGCCTCTTCGGACTTCTCGTAGGGCAACTGCCCAGTGCGCATCTGCTCGTCCAGCTCCGTGGCAATGGTCTTGATTTGCGATTCACGATCGATCAGCGCGTTGCTGGCCTTTACTCGAGCAAGGGCCTGATCCTCTTTGTTGATATTGTCCAGGACGCCAAGCGCTGCGTTCTGGATGGTGCTGGCTGCCTGCTGCGCTGCCTGAGCCTGCCCACGGTTGTCCACGGTGATGACGCGGTTCTGCGCAGCCTCTGGCAGCACGCGGGTTTGTGCGAAGTTACCCAGCGGAATCTGTGCCATTAGCCGTTCCCCCCTACTTTCGTCACGGTGCCATTTTTGCCGGCGGCGGACGCCTTCCAAGACATGGCGGCGTTGGCGCCGGCGTTGAGCACGGTGCCGATGGATTGCGAGTTCGCAGCCGAACGCGCCTGACTGCCCGCCAGGCTGTAGTTGCTCGCGTCGGCGTAGCCTCGGGCTCTTTGGTTTTGGCCGTTAAATATGGTCAGCGCCGCATCTTCCTCGGCATTGCCTATGATTTCCTCGTTGATGTTGATCGCCGTACCGGCGCCGGTCTCAACGCCAGAGGCGGCCAGGGCGGCATTGGCCTCACTGGCCTGGTTGCGCGCAAGCCTGCGGATGCGATCAGCCTGTACCACCGCGGCGCTGGCCGCCGTGTCGGCATCCGCCTGCGCCTGGTCGGCCTGGGCGTTCGCATTGAGCTGGGCCTGCTTGCCTGACTGCTGGGTCGAATAAACCGAGTAGACCGTCGCGGCCGCCATTGCCGCATAAGCGGCCATCCCTACAGCACCTACTGCCATGATCAGATCTCCATCATCAAAAGCGGGCCGATGTTGCGCAGGCCCTGTGACTCATACAGCCGGGTCGTGCCTTCGACGCTCACGCCGGTCCCGATCCCCATGTAAATTTGCTTCGCGCCCTTGAGCCTTGCCCATTCCTTGAACGTCTGGATCAGGCGAACAGCGATCACGCCATTGCGCTTGGATGGTTCAACGAACAGCGAGTAGTCGTAGGCGATCAAGTCATTGCTGAACCACTGATCAGTCACGGCACCGGCCATGCCACCGACCACCTCGCCGCGCACTTCGGCCACGAACACAACCCCCTGGCCATTGATCAGCTCATGCAGGAATGCGGCCGACTTATCCGGGCAAAAGCTCATGGCCGAATAGCTGGTGGTGGAATGCAGCAGCGTGCCCAGCTCGATCAGCCTGGGCACGTCGGAATGTTTGGCGGGCCTGATCATGGTCTTACCTCAGTCGTTGATCGTGATTTTCTTGATGACGTTGAGCAGGTGAAACGGCAGTGGCTGGTCTTGCACAATCTCCAGCGTGGCCTGACCCCGATCCCACGCAAGGTTCTCCAGTCGATGCACGCCGGTAAACAGCACGGGCGGCTTGTCGAGGATCTGCGGGCCCAGGTCACGGAATGCGATGGTCTGGCCGTTGATCTTGCAGCCGATGGTTTCGAGAAAGCGCAGCGTGACCTCGCCAATACGCATGCTGTTGCCCTGGGCGCTGCCGGTGTTGCCGGACACCTCTGGCGTCAAGGTCTTGATTCGCGTCTTGAAGTTGAGACCGATCGATGTAGCGAAGGCCTTGCGCGGAATGGTGACTTGGCCCGCGGTAACCAGCTGCTGCTGCATCACAACGCCATCCGCGACGATGTCGACCATCTTCCCCTCCAGATGCCCAAGCCCACCCCAGACAGTGGCACCCTCGACGCTGGTGGCATTCACACCAGAATCAACACGCACGTCAGCGGTGAACCGCTCGATATAGCGCACGTTCTGGCCGTTGATGGTGCGGCGCACTACCGTCCACACCTGATCCCCGTTACCTGTAGGGATTGCAGCTGCCGACTCGAAAGCCCCATCTGTGGTTTGGCGGGCCCAGCCGATGACATCCTGATCCCTGTCCACGGTCATAGTGGCCATGACGCCATCCGCCCGAACCAGGTACAGAATGGATTCAGGTTCCTGCTGGTAGGCCATATCGACGATGCCGGACTTGGTGGCGTGCTCGGACAGCACGGACATATCGGGTGATCCGAAAGTGTCGGAGTCGTACTTGTAGGCCATGGCGCGCAGCTTGCGGCCGGCGCGCTGGACGAAATACAGCTCGTTGCCGATGCGCACCGGGCGAACACGGTTGCAGCCGTACACGGATGGGTTTTTGGCGCGGATGTTGGTCGGGGTTATGGCCTTCTCAACCCCACCGCTTACCGTGAATTCACCGCCGTAGGTCAGCGGGATCAAGGCGTTGATCTGCCCGATGTGCAGGATTGGGTTTATCTGGTCGGAGGACAGGTTGTAGGAGATCGCGTCATCGTCCTTGGTACCAAGTTCGAAGTTCAGATATTCCCCGGTGCGCGACTCCCAGATTGTTTGGGGGAAGTTCGGCGAACCGCCCAGGGCAAGGCGCTGTTCGTACAACGTGCCCGCGCCAGGGTAGCCGTCCACATCATTCCAAACCGATGATTCAAGCGACCAGGCGTTGGCCGGAGAGGCAACAGCGGATGTTGGTGCCGTGCGAATGACGCCAGACACCACTGTCGGGCTGGTGTAGACCGTGACTTCCAGCAACCCGCCATTGATCTTGACGAACTTGCCCACATCGCTGGAGCGCCAGCCAGGAACACCGAGCGTCATGGTCACGACACCGCCAACAGGTGAGAACGCACTGAGGGTATTGGTGGTCTGGGGCGATCCCTTCAAAGACCAGGTCGGCCGAGTAGTGGCGCTGAACGCATTAACCACCTCGACGGTGGCTACGGTTGCGCTGGTAACGGCTGTGACCTTGGCCACCCCGCCACCTGACCAAATTTCACGGCCGACGTCGGCATCCAGGAAGGCCGGCTCCGCCGCGGTAACGGTTCGCCCGACGCCTACAGTCGGCGCGCTGATCGTAAACAGGGTCAGAAAATCTATGCCCTTTTCGTCAAAGGGCTTGGTCACAAATGGTGCTGGGGCAAGGCTCCACTCGGTGTTGGTGATCCGGCGAAGCCTGTGGATAGGCACCGTCGTGTTGAAAATGAACATCGTGTCCGCGCCCTGCACATAGTCCATGCGGTCAAGCATGGTGTGGCTGTAGGGGCTAACCAGCTCGATGCCGCTGTAGCTGCCATCTGCAAAGAAGATCCTGACGTACAGATCGCCGAACTCAACCATGTACGCCTGCGAGGTATTGAACACGTATGGGATAAGCCGGCAATTCTTGTCCGGGAACTTGGCTGGCGCGCACATCAGCGTGCCGTCACGTCGCACACAACCACCGTGGATGACAGGCCAAGCGTTCTCGATGATTTCGGCGCCGTTCTGGTAGCGGGCGATATCGACACGCCCCAGCATCCGCGGGGATACCTCGCCGGCGGTGAAGTTGGTTTGATTGAGCGTCAGGCGAGCCATTACCAGTAACTCCCGAATCGCGAGGCAAGAAGGCGTTCATCACCCAGGGTTTGCGGTGGATCTTCCTGGCCATCCACGGCGCGGGCTCGACGCATCATCAGCTCAAGCTTTTGCTCTTCGCCGGCCTGCTTGGCGGTCGACTGGGTGATTGGATACGCCAGCGCTGCACACATGGCCTGAGTGGCAAGCGCCACCAGGTGCGCGTCCCACGTGTTTTCAACCTCGTTGCGAAACACATAGCGCAGCTCGAGCACCGTGGTGTTGGCCTGGATAGTCCGGCCTTCCACCAGGTGGTCAATGATGCAGCCGTTGGTGCTGACCTCCAGGACGCGGGAGAAGTCGGCGGGCAGCTCAAAGGCGTGGGAGTAGCCGAACAAAGGCGCAACAGCGTCAGGGGCCAGAACTGCCCGCTTGATGCAGCAGTTCCAGGGGTGAGAGCGCAACAGATCGTCGCGCACGGTCGGGTACAGGTTTGCGCAAAGCTTCGCCCGGTCCAGATTCAGTTGGTCAGCAAAGTCGTTGATGGTCTGCGATCCAAGCATCAGCAGCGCGTTGGAACAGATCGATACACCGGTGGCCATTGTCATCCTCAACCTCCAGATAAAAAGACCGGGGCACAGGGCCCCGGTAAGTGTTTTGCCTTCCTTGGCGGCCCGTGAATCAGTTGCCGTCGATGTATTGCAGCTTGAGGCCAACGGTACCGGCGCCAGTTGCAGCGGCTGTCAGGGTGATAGCAACGTCATACTGTTTGCCCGGATCAGCAGCGAGGCCCAGCGCCTGCCACAGCGGTTTCTCGACGTCGGCCAGACCGAAGCCAGCACCTGCGTCAGCCGCATCCGCTTCGTGGGTAACGTCCGTATTCACCAGGGCGGCAGACAGATCCTGTGCCGAGGCGAAGAAGTCAGCGTCAACCACGGCGCCAGCATTGACTGCCGTCACGTCGTACAGACCGATGTTCCCTGCAGCCGTGGTGATCGCATCGCAGGACAGCAATAGGCGGGAGACGCGATCCACCGAGTTGATGCGCATCAGGCGATACACGGAACCGATAGAGTCAGCAGCGCCGGCCTCGATGACGCCGACACGCTCACGCAGGCGGCCACCGTCGATACGCTGCGGCGACAGGGTTTGTGGGAGCGCGTCAGCGTTGGTGACGGCTGTGGATTTGGTGGTAACTACTGCCATGATTCATGCTCCTGATCTGGTTGGGAGAAGGGCTAAAGCCGCTTACGCGGCTTCGGCTGCTGCAATTTCAACAACCTTCTCTTCTTCCACCCGCACAGAGCCGATGGACATTTTTGCGTAGATGCGCACGTTGAAGCCTTTGCCTGGATCCTCGCCTACCTTGGTGGTGATATCGGCGCCCTTGCCCAGCGTCACGCCGGACTTGGCCCAGGCGTAGAGCAGGCGAGTGCCACCAGACAGCGGAGTGCGCTCGCTTGGAATCCAGGTGAAGCCCATCCACTTGCCTTCAACGTCTCCGCTTTCCAGGAACTTGCCAGCCATGTAGTCAGCACTGGTCAAGGTCGGGTCGGCGAGAATGTCGGCGGCAGCCTGCGCGGAATAGGTGATGCACAGCTCTTCGCCGTTGTGATTGTCAGCTTCGTTCTGACGGAACAGCTTGCGGGCCTGGATGATCTTGGCCTTGGTCAAGCCAGTGCCGCCGACCGCGATCTTCTGCTTGGTAGGCAGGATGATGTTGCCGGTGGTGGAGCGAGAGAAGCCGCCGAATGCGCTGATAATTACGTCATCCTTGGCACGGTTCAGGGACGAAACCATGGCCTTGACGTAGTCCGAGGTCGGATCAACCAACATGCGGATCTTGTCCTGGTCATCGATCATGTCGCCGTCTTCCCAGTCGAACAGGTCCACAAAGCGCGTGCTGTGTGGCTGGTCGTTGATTGGGGTATCACCGTGGCGGGTGGTGCGGCGCTTGGCGGTACGCTGGCCCAGACGGTTGATGGACTTGGACATACCAACGATGTTTGGCTCGATGGTGACGTGGGTTTCAAGCCGCGAGGTCATTTGCTGTGCCAGGTGACGGAAGTTATCGCCGTACTGCTGGACAAAGGCTTCTGTGATTTGAAAGGACATTCGATGCACTCCAATGCAGATAAGGGATTGCCTGCCGGGTGTCCGCATCGCGGGCCGGTATTCCTGGCGTGCATCGGCTTTGCTGCGCCTGGGGCGTTCCGGGTGTCTGCGTGCCATCGCAGGCCGGCCCATTGCTGGGATGCCTGCGATGTTTGTGCATGGGGGGTGTCGGTTTCCCGACTATTTGCGGCTGTAATCAGCCCAGGCGGGATTGGCGTGCGTTGTACTTGCGGTCGTAGAGCGCATCCAGCTCGGCCTGGATGCCTTTGCGCTTCGGATCATGCGCGGGAAGGGTCTGCAACTGGGTGCGCAGTTCGGACGTCTTGACCTCGAAATCAGCCTCATTGACCGCGCCGCCGTTGATGGGTGTGTCTTCCTTGAGTTCCTTGCCGATGTTGGCGGTGAAGGCGATGAAGTCCGGGTCGTTGCCGTACTTGGCCTGCAGCGCAGCGAAGTTCCCAGGCTTGCCCGGCTCACTGGCGAACGCCTCGGCAGCACGATAGGAGGCCCGTACGTTTTGGCTCATGGCCTGGTCGTCGGTCCAAACCGCCTTGAGCGCGGCGGTGCAATCCTGAACGTTGAGCTGCACACCACCGTCGATCAGGCCAGGCGCGGCCTTCATGTACTCGCCAATCACGTATTCGACCTGATCATTGGTCAGGCCTTTGGCGTGCGCGCCCTTCAAAAATGACTGCGTGTCAGGGTCGGCCTTGAATTCGTTCCAGTCGAAGCCCTCGACCCCTTCCAGCTTGACCGCGTATTCATCGGCAGTCTTCGGCGGAACGTCGCCCGACCCCATGCGGGTTTCAAGGTGCTTGTACGCTTCGGCAACCTTGCGCGACGAGGCTTCCAGATCAAGGGTGCCATCCTCCTTGTTGGTGCGGTACTTCTCAGGGATGTAGTCGGTACCGGTGTTGCCGGTGTCCAGCACTGAGCCGGACGGTGCAGGTGCTGGAGCTGGCGCCGCCGGTGTGGATGGGTCGCCACCCTCGCCCGCCTCGGCCATGAAAAAATGGCCCAGTCGGCCATGGATAAACATGTTCATCGTTATTCCTCTTGATCGTTGGGATCGGCTTGGACGCCGTTGGCGCGGTTGATGCGGTTTACAACGTGGTCCAGGACCTCACGGGCCCCGGCTTGCTTGTAGGTGGTCAAGATGGCGTCAATGCCGCCCACGGTGCAGGCGTTCTTGGCGAAGCGCTGCACCAGCAGGTCAAGGCACATGGCGCCTTCGTGGTGCTCCTCGAAAACGCGCTTGAACATCGCGTCGGTCTGTTCAGGCGTCATGCTGCGGCTCCCTGTTTCATTGCGGCCTCACCGGCCTGCTGCATCATCATTTGTTGTTGCTGCTGCTCCATGGCTTCCTGCTGGGCCTGGGCGCGTTCAGCCCTGATCTTGTCCCGATCGGCAGAGCTGCGAAGGACAGAGCCAGGCACACCCAGTGCCTCACCCTTGAAGCGCTGGGCCTCGTCCATGTCGATGTTGTCCATCACGGTTGGGTCGGTCTGAGCAACGATCAGCGCGCCCTGGATGAACGTGTCGATGGCCGTCACTTCCTCCAGCTTCTGCGACCGGGCCAGCGGCGACAGGTAACGCACGGTGAAGTTGCGGCCGGCCAAAGATTCAGGCGCAGCGCCAAGGACGCCGGCGCGGTAGGCGATGCCGAAACACCGCTCAATCAGGGGTTGCAGGTACTCAGTCTGCAGCCGGCCATACACCGGGCCCAGCAGCTGGCGGATCAGGTTCACCCGCACATGCACCTCGGTGGCAGTCATCGCCGGGCCGTCCTGGGCCTGGAGCTGGTCCGCCATCAGGATCTTGCGGATAGAGCCCTGCAACCGAGCAATCTTCGTTTCCGCGTACTGGAAGTTTGAGCCGCTTTGCAGGGGCTTCATGCTGTCTACGGAGTTGGCCACGATGATCTTGCGAGGGCCCACCTTGACGGTGCGCGGGTTCAACACGCCGTCATCCTCGGCGATCCACATACCGGCGATGGCCAGGTCACCGGCTGCCAGGTCCATCCGGCACAGCTCGTTCAGGGTACGGGCATCAGGCAAGGCATCGAACACCGGACCAACCGCGTACACGCTGTCGGGGATCATCATCCAGCGCGGAACAACGACTGGCATTTCGTGATAGCCCGACTCGCTGACCAGGTGCTTGGCCTCGACCTCGACCTTGCAGGAAGCAATTGGCATGTTCTTGGCCAGCCGCGCGCCAACCATGTGAGTGGTGCGGGGATAGATCGCGTGAACGAACCGAACCATTTCCTGCGGCTTGGACTTGGACAGCTTGCGCGTGGCCTCGCTGACGTTCTCTTCGCCGAACTCGTTCACCGCCTGTTCGGCGGTCAGCTTGTATTCCCTGTACACGGTGTCGATCTTGCCGCCGGCCTTGGATGCCGAGGCGTACACGCTCGCAATGGGCCATAGATCGAACGTAAAACCGCCCTTCTCCATGTCCTGATCGATGTACAGCGCAAACCACCCAGCGCACACAACGTCAATCAGCCCCTCAAAGGCGGCTGCGTCGAAGTTGGATGCGTGGATGTTCTGCCAGAGGATGTCGGCCGAGTCATCCAGCCAGCGGCGTTCGTCCTCGGTTTCCTGCCCCACGTCCATGCCGAACCACAGTGAGTTGGCCGGGGTCAGGCCCGACATGATCCCGGACGACAGAATCCGTGCCGCGTCCGTGGTGGTGCCATCGATCATCCTGGCCTTACGCATCTGCGCTTCCATGGCTGTGATCTGATCGGAACAGAACCCACTGCCCCGGATGGGATAGCTGTGGTCGAAACAATCGCGCCAGACCGACTCATGCGGCGAGCGCAGCGACTTCAAGGTGCTCAACGTTTTGGCGATCTGGTCTGCGTTCATGCGCCGAGTGTCCTTTTCCCTTGGTCCATGACACTGCCCGCTGCGCCACCGGTGGAGAGCAGGCTGCTCTCGGCCTTGCGCTTCTTGCGGATGGCGGTTTCTTCGTTGGCCTTCTGCGCGGCCAGGTCGGCGGCTTTCTGTGCCTCGACCTGTGGGTCAGGCTGCGCAACAACCTTTGGTGCCTTCGGTTTGCTGCCCATGGTCATTACTCCTTGATCTTCGGCTCAGGGCACAGCCAGCCGTCTGGTGTCATGACTGCCTGTTTGAGGGTGGTTGGATCGACGGCGCCGGTTGCTGCTGGTTTGGGCTGGCTCAGGGTCTCGCGGTCGCTGTCGCGCTGGGCATCGATGACGAGGGGGTCGCCGCCATCGGCCAAGCGCAGGGCCTCGCTTTCGGCCTCTTCCTTGCTGGCGCCAACGAAGTCGCCGACCTTCACGACCTTGCCGTCAACCAGCGGGGCGTTCTCGTCGATGACGATCCAGCGCCCACCGCCGTTGTGCTTGGCGGCATACAGTGGTGCCTGGGCTTGGATGGTGGTGGACTCACCAGCGGCGCCAGTAACGGCGGACGCAATCGGGGTCATGGTGGCGAGGGGTTCGCCGGGAGTCTGCGTGGTGAGTTCTGGAGCTGGCATGGTGCTGGCCTCGGGTTGGTTGTTGATCAACGAGGGCCAGCATCGTGGTGGTGGGCTGTCGGGTTCCCGACTATTTGCGAGGGAGACAACCGGCGTTGACGTGATCAATCAGGGCATTCAAGGCAATGATGGCTTCGTCTCCGTCGTTGGTGATGGCGACAATTCGTTGACCAGCCGCCGGGTCAAGTTCGGCTCGCGCTTCTGCATCATCCACGCTGCTGGGGCCTGGGCCGGTTCGCACGACTGGGCAACGGGCTGGGACTGACAGCCGCTGAGTGCCAGTGCCAATACGAGCAAGCAGGGCTTTGTTCTGGGCTTGAGCATCGGTGAGTACCTGGGTGTGTTGGGTGTCGAGCTGAAGCAAGAGCTTCTGAGTGTTGCGGCGAGAGTCTGCTGCGCGCTCCAGCGTGCCCACGCGCTCCGTTGCTGCGTCCAGGCTGGTGGTGACATGGTCGAGGCGCCAACCGGCGAGGATGAGCGCCACAGCCAGCCCAACGATGAGATAGCGAGTCATGGCGCCCATGGTCAGCCAACCAACTGCCAGTCATCGGCAAGCATATCGGTCTGCGAAGCGAGCCAGCCCGGTTGCATTTCACCGGTTGCAGTCTTCATGTCGATGTGTGGATTGATCGTGAAGGCGCCAGTAACACCGGCCTTGTGGTATGCGCTGCCCTCGCGCACCTCGCTTACAACTGAGCCGGGATCGAGAACGAGCCACATGCCTTTGCCGTTCCACCCAGCCCGCGCAACGCATTTGCCCATCTTCAACGCTTCGATGGCAAGGCCAAAGCTCATGCCATCGGCTGGACGATAGGCCGCATCGAACTGCGCCTTGGGTGACCAGCTGATGTACCCGTCGTGGGCGGAATGGTTGGGCGCACCGCCGTCCGTGTACTCAACCAGGTAGCCGTCATCGGCCCCATTCTCGTCGGCTGGCAGAGCCCAGCCCCGATAGTCGTTGTACGCAAGCCTGGTCATGGCCAGGGCAATAACAATCTTGGTGCCGATGTAGTGAGTGATCATTGGGGGTTTCTCGGTGGTGGTGGGGAATTTATCGTGCATACCAAGTCAGCGTGAAACGCCGCGCATCGCCAGGAATGTCAGCGATCGGCCAGCGCAGGCACTGCATATGCTTGCGCTCGGGCCTGGTGCGACTCACGCGAAGCGTCTGGACCAGATAGGCCGAGCCGCCCGACGTGGTGATGTAGTCGCCAACTGCGATGCCGTCAGCACCATCGACGTACAGCTTGCATGGTGTGTAGGGCTGCTTTGGCATGGTCTTACTGCGCCCCCATGCACTTGTCATAGCGCTTGAGCTGGCGCGTCCACACGCCCTGGCAACGCTTGTTGCCTGGGGTGGAGCAGTCGAAGCCGGCGGCGAAGCGGTACTTGAGCAGCGAGGCACACGCCTGGGCGTACTGGCCGGTCTGCAACTTGGTGCGCATCGAGGACTTGCGCCAGGTGCCGATGCCGTACTGGCCGATGAAGTCCATGTACAGATCGAACTCATCCTGGTGCAGCTTCACGCCCTGGATGGACGCAGCAAACAGCTTCTCGTCCTGGCTGATCAGGTTGCGGGCCAGCACGTCAGCGCGCTGCGGGGTGATGGTGTCGCCCATGCGGACGGGTGTGCCGTCTTCGTAGCGGGTCGAGCCGTGGCCGATGGTGGGCACGTCGCCCTTAGTGGGGATGACCGCGTGATCGGTGAAGCCCTCGTTCGCCTTCCAGGCGCCCAGGCCGCCAAGCGACATGGTCAGGAGGGCGACGGCAACCCGCTGGCGAGCGTTCATCAGCCTTGCGTCCGGTTCGGGCGAACCCAATCACGGAACTGAGCCCAGTAGCGCGGCACCAACAGGCCGATCTGCAACACCAGGTACAGCACAGTCAGCGCTGTGACCCACTCGGCAGGCGTCATACCGAACAGCATGGCCCCTGACACGATGATTGGCGGCGCGGCTTTGGTTGCCTCAACGGCTACGTCTTGGGCTGCGTTCAAGATTGTTTCTCCCCGATCAAAAAAAAGCCCCGCACTGTGGCGGGGCAGCGATGACGGCAAGGATCATCGGAGCGGGGTGTCGGGATCCCGACTATTTCGCGGGCGGCAAGTTCACCCTCAAGCTTTCGAGTGATAAGCCCACCAGTCGCCAACAGCGACCATGGGCAGTCTTGTACGGTCGTTGCCGGTGATCTGGCACCAGAACGACACAAGGCGCTCGCCCTCCGTGTAGCGAGGCTCTGCGCCCTGTTTCCAACCCAGTAGCGTGGTGCGAGCCACGCCGATAGCGTCCGCAACCGACTGCGGGGAGTAGCCGGAGCGCGACAGCACGGTGATGACGGCGAACCAGTCAACACGCTGCTCGACCAGGGCAAGCATGGTTAGGCCTCAAACGCGCACACGCGCGAGGCAGAGCGATCTGGCGCGCTCGCCGCCACCGCCCGACGCATGAATTCATCCATTTCGGATATAACCGCTTTCAAACCCATAACCGGGCTGTCCATTTCTTCGAAGTGGAACGGATGCACAGCCCTGCGCAGCCCCAGCATGCATTCCGGTTCCTCGGGCGTGGACAGATCTACGTCGACGCCAATCATCACCCAGCCGTTGTCGAGTTCGCGGCAGGCCCATTTCAGGATTGGTTTCATGAGTTCGCTCCCACAAGTGGTACGACACGCACGGTTACGCCTGGTGTTGCGCTGAATCGCTTGCTCAGCGAGACGTTGACCACCTGGACGTCATCGCAGAACACGATGCCGTTGATGCCGTCACAGATCGCTTTCAGCACGTTGTCAGCGTCGGGCTTCTTGGTTGGCATGACTTCGCCTGTCAGCGCTGCGGCGGTTTTCTTCTTGGACCAGGACGCGGCCACGGGCACACGGATGGCCAATTCCATCATCACGGGGCCGGCGATCAGCTCGCGGCCCTGCATGGATTCATGCGCAGCTTCGGCGATCAGGGTTTCGTAGTCGGCGGTTTTCTTGGGCGTGAACATGCGAGCGTGTCCGCCGATGGTGGTTACACGCGGCCTGCCCTTGCCTACTGGCTCGCCGGGCACGAAGAACGACACGGGTTTGAGATCGCTCATACGTCACCCCGCAGAGCCCGGTCGTGATTGATCAGCGCTTCGCTCTTGGACTTGAGCCACCCTGCAGGCCAGGTGTCGCACGTCATCCGGAACAGAAAGCCCAGAGCGCGAAGCGTGCGCTTTGGCGCTTCCTCCCCGATGCCCAGGCAGACACGACAGACCGCGCCTGACTCATGGCTGAGCCTGAGGATGGCCGAGCGATGGCGGCAAAGGCTGCAATTGAGTTCACGCATGGTCATCTCTCCGGATATTGAGCTTGGCCAGCAGCATGGCGCGGCAGGAATTGGGGTCTTTGGGGATTTCGAGGGCGGCTACCAGCTCGTCGGCCTGCTTGCGGCTGTGCTCGAGCTGGACCTGCTCGCGTGGCCGCATGCTGTCGCTGCTGATGCCCTTGGCGATTCGCCCTTCGAGCGGTTGGCCGGTCTGTGCGCGGCGCATGACGATGGCGTAGTTGCGTTCGAAGCGTTGGCGCAGCGCCTTGTCGTCGGCCCTGGCTGTGCGCAGGTCGAACGTGCTCGTGGCTTCGGCTGCAATTCGCACAGCGTCGTGGCTGTACTTGCCTTCGAGGGCTTGAATCCAGGCGTCCGCCTCATGCGGCAGGCCAATCTGTTCTGGCGTTGGCTTGCACCAGGCAACGAACTGGCCGACGTTGGGCAGGAATGGGCTTGATGACTTGCGGGCCTGCTGGAACCCGAAGGCCAGCTGCTCATCGCTGTTGATACCGCCTTGCACAAAGCCTGCGATCCACTCGCGCTTGGCGTTGTACAGCGCTTTGTCATCGGCCCAGGCCTGGCGCCATGCCGGGAAAATGCCTTGGAGCTTGTCGAAAACGGTGTTCACGATCTCGGCTGTGCGCTGATCGACCTTGATCGGCTGTGCGAGCGGGATCTGTGCCAGTGCCTGCTGCGGGTCGAGGCCTTTGGTGATTTCCGAAACGCGTTTCATAGGATCGGCTCCAGTGCCCAGTCAGTGCTGGTCATGTCCAACGGTTGGTTGTTGGTTCTGTGCGGTGCGGTCATGCGGCGGTTGGCGTCTTCCTGGGCCTTGAGCAGCCAGTTGCGCCATGTGGCGATCCAATCGGCCTTGGTTGCGCCGTTGCCGCGCCAGTAGTTCACGAACTTTTCTGTTTCGTTGATCAGGTGCACGGCTGGGGCGCGGTCGGCTGCCCACTTGCGCATGTCACCGGAGACGTTGAACGGTTCCGGGAGTCGGGCTTTGCGCTTGGCCTTCGGCTCTGGGGTTGGAGCCGGATTTTCGGTAAGGGGGGATAAAGGGGGTGTTTGCTTTAGATCTTCTTCTCTTCTCTTATCTAATCTGTCGTGACTTTTCGTGACATCACGTGACATGTCATTTTTGGTAGTTTCTTCCTTCCCGCTTCTCTGGCGCTCGCGCTGCTCTCTTTTACGTTGAGCTGCCGACTTAGCCCCTGTTTCCGGGTTTCCGGTGTCTTCACGCTTGGGCTGCCTGCCGTCCCATCCAGTGAGTTGGCACCCATCCATTACGCGACCTTGCATGGCATTAAAAACAGCCTCTACCTGATCGTCTGTCACGTCCAAAGCGGACGCTATGTCCTCTTTCGTGACTGTCACGTGACCACGCGTGACATTTCGTGACGCATCGACGAGAAAATGCACGTACATCGCCTGGACCAGGGATATCGGTTGCGCAGATACGCGGGCAATCGTTCGCCACTTCGGGTCGTTTGGCATGTCGTGCCAGAGCCTTAGCCAATCCACGAATCAACCCTCCGCCAATTGGTCAACGCCCTGGATGTGCTCCATCCAGCGCTTCGAGCCGTGGATAAACATCGCAATGTCTTGCTCGTTAAAGCAGCGCATTTCCTCGGGCACGATCTTCAAGCCGAGCACGGAAAGGATCTCGGCGAACTGCTGGAACTTCTCCGGCTTCATGCGGCTGATTGTTGCTTCGTCGCAACCCACTGCAAGCGCCACGGGTGCGTTGCCGATCGACGCAAGCTTCTGCATCAAGACGGCGTAGTTCTTGCGGGCCCTTACGGTCTGCTCTTGGTTCAATGGGCTCGACATGATCAGGCCGCCGACTTGGAGGCTTTCGCCTCTTCGTGCATGGCTTCGATGGCCTTACCGGTCTCGTAGCCGATGCCCGCGCCTTTGCTTGCGCGGTGGATCGTTGGTTGGGTGGTGCCGGCTCTCTTGGCTATTGCAGCCTGGGAAAAGCCCCAGCCGGCAAGGTCTGCAAGCATTTTCTTAATGGTCATGTTGGCTCACCAATGCGTTTACGTATTGACGATGATACGCAAGCGGATTGGCCGAGGCAATAGACTCCTTTTTTAATACGTTTTCTTATTGGGTGTTTGGATGAAGATTGGCGATAGATTGGCTGCGGAAATGGAGCGCCTTGGCTTGTCGGAGGGCGAGCTTGGCCGGCGCTCTGGCGTCAATCAGCCCACCATTCACCGCATCATCACAGGCGATTCAAAGAACCCGCGTCAAGACAACGTGGAGAAGTTGGCCAAGGCCTTGGGCGTGACGTCCGACTGGCTCTGGCGCGGCGGCGAGAAAGTATCAAACGTGGTGCCGGCGAACTTTGCCCCCAAGGTAAGGGGCGATATCGACATTCCTCAATACGATGTGATGGGCTCCATGGGGCCAGGACAGGTCGCGCCCAGCGACTACATCGAGACCATCCGCAACATCACCGTTCGCCAGGAATATCTGCGGGAACAGGGCGTCAACTTCAGCCGGGTGGAGAACCTGGCGGTGGTTACCGGCTTCGGCGAAAGCATGGACAAGACGTTCACCAGTGGTGACCCGCTGATCATCGACAAGGGGGTCAACGAGGTGGTGGTTGATGGCGTCTACCTATTCTCGCTGGACGGAATGCTGTACATCAAGCGCTTGCAGCGCCTGCCAAAGATGATCCGCATGATCTCCGACAACGATGCCTTCCCCCCGTATGACATCAAGGGCGCTGAGCTGGACCTGTTGCGCATTCATGCCCGGGTGCTGCTGGCCTGGAACTCAAGAAAGCTGTAGACCCAAGAAACCCGAAGAGCCCGCCACTGAGCGGGCTTTTTTTTCGCCCGGAGAAAAATCGATGCATTTACGTATTGACGGAATCAATCCGTTTTCGTATCGTTCGCACATCGCAGCAATACGCGACCGCTCTTTAGCTCTACCCCTGCCGGATCACTACCGGCCAGCAACAAGGCAAGCGATGGACCGGCCTCAACGGTCCAGAGGGATGGCAACTGTCCCAGGGTGCGCAGCGCAAAGCCCCGAATCAGTTTTCCAGCGGACAGGGTCGCGGCTGGAGTTAAGGAAACACGGAATTTTTCACTGATGCACCTGGGCGACCGGGTGCATTGGGAAAACAACCGGAGAACCAACCATGACCAAACAAGCACTCGTACAGAAAGCACGCTCAGCGAACCGCGACATCATCGCCCACGTCCGCGCTGGTCGCTTCTGGGCTGCGGACCTGGCCGCCGACACTCGCGACGCGGCCATGGCTGAAGCGCGCCGTTCTTGAGCAGCAAGACGCGATTTCACTGGCTGGCCTTGGCGACAGGGCTAGACGGGAAATCAACCGGAGCAACAGCCATGACCGAGCAACAACCAGCAGCACCAGTTAAATGCACCTATTGCGGTAAGCCAGCCGAACCCGTCTTCAAGCGGGAAATCATCGATCGATCCCGCCACCCATCAACCGGAAGAGCATACGTCCGGACACGGGAACTGCCGTTTTGCAGCAAAGAGCACGGCAGCAACTACCAGATGGGTTGCGAAGGCTGAATGCATCACCTCTGTCCATTCCCCCCGAGTGGGCAGACGGATGCAAACCACCGCCACTCTGGAGGCGACCATGTTCAACAAGACAGCACGAACGATTTTCGAGGAACGACTTGAAAAGGCTCGGAACCTGGCCGCCGGTGACCTGGTCGGCTCCGAATCAGAACTTTGCTACGCGGCTGGGATGATCTCCTACGCCCTGATGTGTGGCGACGTTGACCACAACAGCGCGGCGCTGCTGCACCACCGGGTGAATGCGGTGCGCAGCAACCGAGTAGTCAGGCTCTGCCGCGATGACCGGATGGCGCGGGCGTGAGCGCCTACGACATGTGGCTCGACCCGCCCGACCTGGACGATGAGCCCGAACCGATCGAAGACGATGCCGAGCCGAACGACTACCCGTTCGAGGCCGGCGACTGGCGCTCTGATGAGCGCTGCATGCAACTGGAGCGCCGCCATGAACGGTAGAACGATCATCGCTCGAACCTGCAAACAACTGGCCGAAGCCCTGCAAAAGCAGGGTTTTGTTTTTGTGGCCGACCTGCCACCTGAAACCCGCATCGAGATCCGGCGGGGAATGATCGTTGTGAGGATGCCATGACCACCCGCCAAGCCATCCGCCTGGGTTCTGCCATCACCGGCGCCGTGTTCATCCTCACCGTTTTCCTGGCCCCCGCAATCGGCGGCCTGATCACTCAATAACCCCTTAAACCCCCTCAATGCTGCGCACGTCGCGGCAAGGAAACTCTTGTGTCCAAACAAAGCTTGGCGCCGACTGCGCAAGAACAAACCCTGAATGTCCTGCCGCATGCATCCATAAGCACCAGCTCCCTGGTGCTGGACGGTGACAGCCTGGACAAGATGATGCGTCTGGCCGATCTGATGGCTACCGGGCGCGCCACGGTGCCAAAGCACTTCAATGGCAACCCCGCCGATTGCCTGGCGGTGATCATGCAATCGATGCAATGGGGAATGAACCCATTCTCCGTTGCCCAGAAAACCCACCAGGTGAACGGCGTGCTTGGATACGAAGCCCAGCTTGTAAACGCGGTCATCACCAGCCGGGCGCCGGTAAAGGATCGGCTGCACTACGAGTGGTACGGCGACTGGTCGAAGGTGATCGGCAAGTTCGAGATCCGAAAGGGCGAGAAAGGCGAATACCGCGTTCCTGGCTGGAAGATGGCCGACGAAGAGGGGCTTGGCGTAAAGGTCTGGGCGACGTTTCGCGGCGAAGACGAACCGCGCGTCATTGAGTTGCTGTTGGCTCAGGCGCGGACACGCAACAGTGGGCTCTGGGCTGACGATCCGCGCCAGCAGCTGTCGTACCTCGCCGTCAAGCGTTGGTCGCGCCTGTACTGCCCGGACGTGATCCTGGGTGTCTACAGCCCCGACGAGCTGGAAGAGGTCGCCCAGCCAATGCGCGATGTATCGCCGCAACGCAACACAGAGCCCGAAGCGCTCCCGGCCTACCCCGACGACAAGCTCAACGAGAACCTGCCGAAGTGGCAAGCCGCCATCGACTCCAACAAAACCACCCCCGAGAAAGTTATCGGGACGATCGCCAGCAAATACACCCTCACGGCTGCCCAGGCCGAAACCATCAACAAGCTGAAACCACTTGAAGGGGTTGCAGAATGATCATCCATAACGTTGCTCAAGGATCCGCCGAGTGGCATGCGCTGCGTGCCCAGCACTTCACCGCCTCAGAGGCTCCGGCCATGATGGGCGCGTCGAAGTACCAGACCCGCACCGAACTGCTCGCCATGAAGAAAACCGGCATCACGCCGGAGGTGACGCCTCAGCAGCAGCGCGCTTTCGACAAGGGGCACGCCACCGAAGAGCTGGCCCGCCCGCTGGTTGAAGCCATGATCGGCGAAGAGCTGTACCCGGTCGTTGGCACCGAGGGCAACCTGCTGGCCTCCATGGATGGCGCGACGATGCTCGGTGAGACACTGTTCGAGCACAAGCTGTGGAATCAGGCGCTCGTCGCCCAGATCAAGGCCGGCGAGCTGGATCCCCATTACTACTGGCAGCTTGAGCAGCAACTGCTGGTCAGCGGCGCCGAGAAAGTGATTTTCGTGTGCTCCGACGGCACCATGGAGAACTTCGACCACATGGAATACCGGCCTGTCGATGGCCGGGCCGAACTGCTGGTAGCCGGCTGGGCCAAGTTCGAAGAGGACTTGGGAACGTTCGAGGTCAAAGAGGCCAAGGTTGAGGTCATCGGTTCCGCGCCTGACCAACTGCCGGCGCTGCGCATCGAGGTCACCGGCATGGTGACCGCCAGCAACCTGGATGCCTTCAAGCAACACGCCATGGCGGTGTTTGGCGACATCAACACCGAGCTGAAAACCGACCAGGACTTCGCCGACGCAGAGACAACGGTCAAGTGGTGCGGTGATGTTGAGGACAAGCTCAAGGCCGCCAAGGAGCACGCCTTAAGCCAAACCGAAAGCATCGACGCCCTGTTCAAGGCCATTGATGACATCGCCGCCGAGGCGCGCCGCAAGCGCCTGGAACTGGAAAAGCTGGTCAAGACCCGCAAGGACTTCATCCGTAGCGATATCGTGATGGAGGCGGCCAAGGACCTGCAAACCCACATCGACAAGATCAACGGCACCCTGGGCGGCAAGATCCGCATGCCGAAGGTGGTGGCGGACTTCGCCGGCGTCATCAAGGGCAAGAAGACGGTTGCCAGCCTGAAGGAAGCGGCAGGCAACGAGCTGACCCGGGCCATGCTCGAAGCCAACCGCATCGCCGACAGCATCCGCACCAACCTCGCCAGCCTGCGCGAGCTGGCCGTCAACCACGCCTTCCTGTTCCACGACGCCCAAGACCTGGTGCTCAAGGCCAACGATGACTTGGTGGCGCTGATCAAGGTGCGCATCAACGAGCATGACCAGGAACAGGCCGCCAATAAGCTTCGGGAAGAAGAGGAACAGAAGCGGCTTGAGGCGCAAGAGCAGGTAGCCATACAGGCCAAGCAATCCGAAGACACTCGGCGTCAGGACGAACAACAGGCGCTCGCTGCTTTGGCCCAACTTACCCCGGTGCCAGAGGAAAGCGATAAAGCCCCGGAAGAGCTAGCGCCAGTTGCCAATGTAGCTTCAGTCGCCAAGCCAGCAGCCGACGACGGCCAGCGCATCAAGCTGGGTGACATCGCCGCCCGCCTGGGCTTCACGGTCTCGGCCGACTTCATGCGCTCCCTGGGCTTCGAAGCGGTTGAACGCAAGCAAGGGGCCTCGCTGTACCGCGCTGGCGACTTCCCGCTGATCTGTAACGCCCTGATCAGCCACATCCAGGCAGTGCAGAGCAGCCAAGCCGCCGCTTAAGCCGGAGGCCAGCCATGGCTAACCAATCTGTCCTTGAGGCCTACGACAGCCTCGAAGAGTTCATTGGTGTCCTTGTCGCCGCTGAGCTGCATGCCAGCGGTGAATGGGAACTGGAATTCGTCGAGAACATCCGGGCCAGCTTCAAGCGCTACGGCGCGCACACCAACCTGAGCCCGGCGCAACAGTCGAAGCTCGAACGCATCGCCAAACACTGAGGAAACGCCCCCATGAAGATGGAACACAAGGCAATCATCGACCGTGCAAAGCTGGCCGGTCTGGCGCCGTCTGACCTGGCTCACGAACTGACCGTGCATGACCTGGTTGAGTCGGCGCTGTTCGAGATCAAGAATATCCACGCCCCCTGGAGCAAGCTGAACGAGGGCAGCCAGCAGGAAGTCATCACCCGCCTGACGGACGCGGCTACCGAGTCGGTGTATCGGGCAATCGCAATCATCAGTTCTCGCAGCGTCGATACCATCCCGTTGACGGTCCAGGACGCCAAGTTCAAGCCGAAGGCAATCACCATCTCGGCATCGATCGATGCCCACGACCCGAACCGGGCAGGCCTTATCGACGTGGCCGGCAAGCTCTGCCTGTTGGTACTGGCGCCGACCGACTACGCCGAAGGCCTGGACTTCATCCAGCCGGACCGCGACCAGAAAGACCTGGCGCTGCATGTGAGCGACATCACCGGCAGCCTGTTCGACAAGCAGCCAACCGGGCCAGATGAGCCGGACGGCGAACAGGTAATTTCTGGTGATGAGCAAGACACGCTGTATGCCGAAGCCGTTGCGTTCGTGGTTGAAACGCGCCGCGCCAGCATCAGCGCTGTGCAACGCAAGTTGAGGATCGGCTACAACCGCGCCGCCCGCATGATCGAAACCATGGAAGCGGGCGGTGTGGTCACTGCCATGAACACCAACGGCACCCGCGAGGTGCTGGCGCCGGCGCCATCCCAGACCCTGGAAGAAGTCGATAGTTTTATCGAAAAGGCGAGCACCGACGACGGCACGGAGTTTGGCGAATTCACCTACAACGATGCCGCCCAACTGGTCGTGCTCAAGGTCACCAGCACCCTGGACGCGGCATGGATTCAAAGCCGGATGGCAATCGACAGCGACCAGGCCGCCGTTCTGCTGCTGCGCCTGCTGGATAACAATGTGATCGAGCTCGAAACCGAAGGCCCGACCGCGCTGGAGCACAAGTTCAAGGTCATCGCCAAGCTCAGCGACGTGGCGTAACCGCCCAATCCCACCCAACCGAAACACCACAGGCGCCTACGGGCGCCTTTGTTTTTTCCTAAAGGAAAGTGCCCATGAACCTGCTGACCCCGTACGACACCGAAACCACCGGCCTGCCACTGTTCCGCGACCCAAGCGATGACCCGCGCCAGCCGCATCTGGTGGACATCTGCATTCTGGCCTACGACGCCAACGGCGCCCTGGTCGATTCCTTCGAAGCGATGGTACGCCCTGATGGCTGGGTGATCCCTGCTGACGTCAC
Source organism: Pseudomonas sp. RL_5y_Pfl2_73 (assembly GCF_963970515.1). Lineage (NCBI taxonomy): Bacteria > Pseudomonadati > Pseudomonadota > Gammaproteobacteria > Pseudomonadales > Pseudomonadaceae > Pseudomonas > Pseudomonas sp. RL_5y_Pfl2_73. The sequence goes on from NZ_CAXAPD010000008.1 coordinate 171,969, forward strand.
TGCGATCCACGGCATCACCAACGAAATGGCCATGGACTTGGGTATCCCTGAGTCGGAAGCACTGGACGGCTTCATGGCGATTCATGACCGCGCCGGCCTGCGCATCGCCCACAACATCAACTTCGATGACCGGATCATGCGCATTGCTCTGTCGCGGTACCGGGGCAAGGAAGCGGCCGATGCCTTCAAGACCACCCCCGGCTACTGCACCTGCCAGACCAGCAAGAACCTGGTGCAGTGCCCCCCCACTGAAAAGATGATCCGTGCGGGCTTCGGCAAGCAGTTCAAGCAGCCCACCGTGGCCGAGGCCCTGTTGCACTTCACCGGTGAAGAACTGGTCGGCGGCCACCGCGCCAGACCAGACACCGAGGCCTGTGCCCGCGTGTACTTCGCCATGAACCCGCCTGCTCAGGTAGCTTGACCATGAACCACTACCGGCTGCGAGGGAAGACGGTCGTCAGCTTCTCTGGCGGCCGGACCAGTGCCTATATGCTGCGCCAGGTGCTGGACAGCAACACCGATCTGGACGACCTGATAATCACTTTTGCCAACACCGGCAAGGAACACCCCGCCACCCTGGAGTTTGTCCGGGATTGCGCCGAGCGCTGGGCGGTGCCGATTGTCTGGTTAGAGTTCCGGGACAACGAGGCCGGGTTTGAGGTGGTCGACTTCGCGAGCGCAAGTCGCCAGGGCGAGCCGTTCGAGGCACTGATCCGCAAACGGAAATACCTGCCCAACCCAGTGACCAGGTTCTGCACCATCGATCTGAAGATCCGCATCATCCACAAATACTTGCGCAGTCTGGGTCTTTCTACCGAAGAGAGCCCGGTGGACATGATGACCGGCATCCGCGCCGACGAGCCCCGCCGCGTAGTGAAGATTCGGCACCGCAAAAGCACCAGCGAAAGTAAGTGGGCCACGATGGTTATGCCGTTGGCTGATGCTGGAGTGAGCGTGCAGGACGTGACGGACTTCTGGGCCAGACAAGGATTCAATTTGATGCTGCCGACGATCAACGGCCGGACGCTTGAAGGCAACTGCGACCTCTGCTTCCTGAAGGGAGCCAAACAGGTCTACTCGATCATCGCGAGCGACCGGCCGAAGGGCTACTGGTGGGCACGCATGGAAAGCTCAGTGGTGTCTGGTGGCAAGTTCACAGGTGACGGCGCCCGTTTCCGCAGTGACCGCCCCAGCTATCAGCAAATGATCGACTACTCCGACACCCAATTCGACATGTTCGCCGACCACGACGAGGCAATTGCCTGTTTCTGCGGCGATTAACCCGAGGCATCCCCCATGAACTCACTTGCACAGCAGGCGCTTGACCGCGCCCGCAAGGCTGTCCCTGCGTCAAAGCTTCTGCCACCAATCGTGGCCAACGAGCATCTGCCCGACCTGGTCATCACCGGCCCAATCAACCGCGTCATGTTCCTGGAGGGCAAGCGGTACGCCGTGGACTTCGTCCAGGCCCTGGGCGCGTCGATCCGCAACCCAAAGGTCGTGGCCAAGGCTGCTCAAGACCTGGCGCTCAACGCCGAGGCGCAGCCGTACAGCCGCGCGCAAGGCATCAAGGAAGTTATTCAGTTGTTGGAGGTGACGTCGTGAAAGAGCGCCCGATTTTATTCGGCGGCCCGATGGTGCGTGCCATCCTCGGCGGCCAGAAGACTGTCACGCGGCGGGCGGTCAAGTTTCCGCTCAAAGACAAGGCCACTGGCTGCTGGCTGGCCGGGAACGAAATCGGCCCTGTCGAGGTACGCGACAACAGTCCGTTTGGACAACCCGGCGACCGCCTGTATGTCCGCGAGACATTCATGGATCTTCGGGGCGCCGGGGTAGAGCATCGTCCTGATCCGGATGGACCTCTACAGCGTTATGCCTACGGCGCCGACACGCGGCCGGGATCACATGGGGACGAAGCGCGCAAAGACTTCGGCCTCAAATGGAAGCCAAGCATTCACATGCCGCGGGCGGCCTGTCGCATCCTGCTGGAGATCACCGACGTGCGCGTCGAGCGCTTGCAGGACATTAGCGATGGGCAGGCCGAGGCAGAAGGTATAGACCTAGACCAGCTCGCCGATGCGCAGGAGCGATACGACATGGTCGCCGATCACAACATGACCGGCAGGCCGACGGCAGTTGGTCAATTCGCCTACCTATGGGAATCAATCAATGGCGCCGGCGCATGGGACGCCAACCCCTGGGTCTGGGTCGTTGAGTTCAAGCGGGTGATGCCATGACCGCCCTCCGCCGCAAAACCACCATTCGCGGGGCTCCAATGAAGCCCCTCGACCTCAACGTCATGTGCGACATCTGCGACAAGTCACGCGCCCATGGCAACCACGACAAATGCAGCAAGAAGCGCCAGGCCCTGATGGCAGAGCAGCGGGCGCGAGAGGGTCAGTCATGATCTGTTTTCTGATTGGTGTGCTGGTGCTCAATGCGGCTGCTCCATATGCCGCTTATAAATTCAGTGTTCGGCGTCAGGAGGGTGTATGGAAAGCGTGAAGCGGTACTACGTGGGAAAATATGGGCTTGTTGAAGGCGCGGCCTTGGGGCGACTGTCCGTTGTGCTGGCCGCCGACTTCAACCGCGTGTCCGCCGAGAACCTGGCCCTACAGCAGCGCCTCACAGTGCAGGATCAGCGGGTTGATGAGCTGCGTGAGCTTCTTGATTCGGCACTTTTCCGCCTGGAAACATTCATTGAGGCCGAGCGAGAAATGCCGATCCCTTCAATGGAGGTATTGCGCGATGCGGTGCAGCGCCAATTGTCCGCCCTCAACCCCGCCGCCATGGCTGACCCTGTGCCGCCTGCTGGCGGAGAGCACCAAGCCATCACCCGGCTACAGGCTGAGGTGGAACGCTACCGTATCCTTGCCTACATCGGTGAGCATGAATTTGATGACCTCACATGGAAGGCAAGGTGTGCTGAGCTACGGGCTGAGGTGGTACGTCTCAAGGAGGCACAAGCCGAACACGACAACTCCAGTAGCGACCGGCAGTTCTACATCAAACAGCTTCACGCACGGGCAGCTAAGGTACTTAGCCTGGACGGTGACAACACAAGCTGGTTTGAGATCGTGGACGGGTTAGAGCGCCTGCAATCCGCGCCAGCCGACAAGGGGCAATGCCAATTCCCCCAGTCGTGCACCACTCGCTGCGACTGCGACATCCCAGACTTCAGCCCTGGCAACGGCAACAAAGCACGGCGCCGAGCGGCGGCTATCGAAACACCGCCAACCGATTACTTCAAATGCATGAAAGGTGAATAACCATGAACACCGCACGCAACGACGACCAGCAGGATGCGCCGGTCGAATACATGAGGCTCCCCAAGGTAATTGAGCTGGTAGGCCTGAGCCAAAGCACCATCTACGACATGGCCAGCAATGGCCGCTTCCCGAAACAGGTAAAGCTGGGTGGCCGCGCCGTTGCCTGGGTGAAGTCAGAGGTTCTGCAATGGAGCAGGGACAAGCTGGCGGCGGCTCGCGGTCAGTCGCCGGACTCCAACGAATCCAGGTAATCGGCCCAGTCCTGCATCATCCCCCGCCTCTGCTCCACAAACTCAGCATGGTTGTACGAGTCGCCAATGTGCGATAGCTGAGCGTCGATCCACTTTTCGTTGTATCCCTTCTCGTTCAAGGCGGTTGATATCGTGGCGCGGATCCCGTGGCCCGTGAGCCTGCCCTTGTATCCCATGCGTGAAATAGCTGCGTTGACTGTGGCATTGCTTATTGGCTTGCGCGGGTCATTGCGACCCGCGATAAGCAAGCGGTAGCCCCCGGTCATCTGGTGCACGCGCTTCGCCTCTTCCACTGCCTGCCGCGAAAGCGGGACCAGGTATGCAGGAATCTCCCCGCTTTGCGTCCTTACCCTCTTCTGCAGTTGCTTCACAATCCCCGCCGGTATCGCCCATAGCGCATTGTCGAAGTCGAATTGATCGATGGTCGCGCTGCGCAGCTCGATCGTACGTACACCCGTCAACAGCAGCAGCCTGATAGCGCTGCGCACGTAGCTGGCACAGCTGTCATCGCGCAGAGTCCTGAGAAAGTCTTTCAACTCATGCATTTTCAAGAATGGGTTGTGCTGCACCGGCGGCTCCGGCATGGCGACTATGTCCAGGTCGGAGGCCGGGTTGATGTCTATCAGGCCCTCGGCCATCCCGTATCGAAATATCTCGTTGAGCCAGGAACGGCACTTCTTGGCTGAGTTCAGGGCTCCGCGTTTCTCGACCCGGCGCATAGCCCTCAGCACGTCCGCCCGCTTGATCTGGTCCAACGGGTATTTCCCAATCTCCGGGATCAAATCCTTTTCCAGGTAGAGCCTGGACTGTGCGGCGGCACCCTTCATGGACTTTGCCCAGCGCGGCACCTTGAAGGCGTGCCAGCGGTTCGCCACAGCCTCGAAGGTGTTCTCATGGCGCACGGCCGCCTCTGCCTTCGCCTGCCGTCGCTCGATGCGCGGGTCGATACCTTTGGCCACCAGCGCTCGCGACTGGTCCCGCCGCTCCCGGGCATCGCGCAGGCCAATCTCTGGATAGGTGCCGAGGGATATCCGCGCTTGCTTGCCGTGCCAGGAGAACCGGAAGTGCCACGCCTTGGTGCCGTTGGGCGCGATGTGCAGGGAAAGCCCGCTGCCATCCGTGATGGTGTACGCCTTGACTGCCGGCTTGGCCTGGCGAACCGCTGTGTCCGTGAGGGGCATTAGTACATCACCTAGTCACTCGAAATTAAGATGTGCTGGATGATGTACTATTTCTGCGCGGAACGCATAGGATCTAATCGGAACTCGACGGAACTAAAAAGCCGCCATAGTCGGCGGCTTATCAGTGGTCGCGGAACCCATCGGGATCTGCTGGAAGTACGTTTGGTGCCCGAGACAGGAATCGAACCTGCGACCTTCGCGTTACGAGTGCGCTGCTCTACCGACTGAGCTACACGGGCGGTGGCTAAACCTAGCACCGTCCCCTGTGGCCAGGCAACCCGCGACACAGGGATTTTCACCGCACAGCAAAACGCCCCGAACCAGTCGGGGCGTTTGCTTGTTCAGCGGTTAGGCGACGGGGTGATTAAACGCCCGATGCCTTGGCTGCTGCGACGTCCTTGATGGACAGTTTGATACGGCCGCGGTTGTCCACGTCCAGTACCAGCACTTCCACTTCCTGACCTTCTTTGAGGATGTCGGTCACTTTCTCGACGCGAGCATCGCTCAGCATGGAGATGTGAACCAGACCGTCCTTGCCCGGCAGGATGTTGACGAACGCGCCGAAGTCGACGATGCGCTCAACCTTGCCGACGTAGATCTTGCCAATCTCGGCCTCTGCGGTGATACCCAGGACACGCTGGCGTGCTGCTTCTGCCGCTTCCTTGGTTTCGCCGAAGATCTTGATCGAACCGTCGTCTTCGATGTCGATCGAAGCCTTGGTTTCTTCGCAGATCGCACGGATGGTCGCGCCGCCTTTACCGATGACATCACGGATTTTGTCGGTGTCGATTTTCATCGCGATCATGGTCGGAGCATTTTCCGACAGTTCGGTACGGGACTGACCGATGATCTGGTTCATCTGACCGAGGATGTTCAGGCGCGCTTCCAGGGCCTGGCCCAGGGCGATTTCCATGATCTCTTCGGTGATGCCCTTGATCTTGATGTCCATCTGCAGTGCGGTGACGCCTTTGGCGGTACCGGCCACTTTGAAGTCCATGTCACCCAGGTGGTCTTCGTCACCCAGGATGTCGGTCAGGACGGCGAATTTCTCGCCCTCTTTAACCAGCCCCATGGCGATACCGGCAACTGGCGCCTTCATCGGCACACCGGCGTCCATCAGGGCCAGGGAAGCGCCGCAGACCGAGGCCATCGAGCTCGAACCGTTGGACTCGGTGATTTCCGATACCACGCGAATGGTGTACGGGAACACGTCAGCGGCAGGCAGCATAGCCTGGACCGAACGACGGGCCAGACGACCGTGACCGATTTCGCGGCGACCGGCGCCACCCATGCGACCACACTCGCCCACCGAGAACGGCGGGAAGTTGTAGTGCAGCATGAACGGGTCTTTCTTTTCGCCTTCCAGGGTGTCCAGCAGTTGCGCGTCACGGGCGGTGCCCAGTGTTGCAACGACCAGCGCCTGGGTTTCGCCACGGGTGAACAGTGCCGAACCGTGGGTCTTTGGCAGAACGCCGACTTCGATGTTCAGCGGACGTACGGTACGGGTGTCGCGACCGTCGATACGTGGCTTGCCGTTGACGATGTTTTCGCGAACGGTGCGGTATTCAATTTCACCGAAAGCAGCTTTGACGTCGCTGGCCGATGGCTGGCCTTCTTCGCCAGACAGCTTGGCAACGACCTGGTCTTTCAGCTCGCCCAGGCGTGCATAACGGTCGGCCTTGACGGTGATGGTGTAGGCCTGGGAGATCGCTTCGCCGAACTCGGCACGGATCAAGCCCAGCAGCTCGGTGGCCTCGGCTTGCGGAGCCCAGGCCCAGGTTGGCTTGGCGGCTTCAGCGGCCAGTTCCTTGACGGCGTTGATCACCACCTGGAATTCGTCGTGGGCGAACAGCACGGCGCCCAGCATCTGGTCTTCGGTCAGCTCTTTGGCTTCGGATTCAACCATCAGCACGGCTTCGGAAGTACCGGCCACGACCATGTCCAGGCTCGAGGCTTTCAGTTGCTCGTAGGTCGGGTTCAGCAGGTAGCCGGTGCTTTCGTGGAACGCGACGCGGGCAGCGCCGATCGGGCCATCGAAAGGAATGCCGGAAATCGCCAGGGCAGCCGAGGTACCGATCATCGCAGCGACGTCCGGATCGGTTTTCTTGCTGGTGGACACGACGGTGCAGACAACCTGCACTTCGTTCATGAAGCCTTCTGGGAACAGCGGACGGATCGGACGGTCGATCAGTCGGGAAGTCAGGGTTTCTTTCTCGGAAGGACGGCCTTCGCGCTTGAAGAAACCGCCAGGGATCTTACCGGCAGCGTAAGTCTTTTCCTGGTAGTGAACAGACAGCGGGAAGAAGCCCTTGCCTGGATCGGCTTGCTTGGCACCGACAACGGTCACCAATACGCTGACGTCGTCGTCAACGGTGACCAGCACTGCGCCGGAGGCCTGACGGGCGATACGGCCAGTCTCGAGGGTAACGGTCGACTGACCGAACTGGAATTTTTTGATTACCGGGTTCACGGTGTCCTACCTTCTTTGTGGCTCTTGGGGAACTTGTCTTCTTGCGAAATTCTTGGGCAATGACGGGAATCGGCCCGACGTCTGTCCAGGGTAAAACGTGTATCCAGATAAAACTTGAGGCTGGGAGCCTGCCATGCGCCAGCGGGAAACCCACTGACGCACGACAGACAACCAACCTCTAGCGCAATCGCTGATTAGCGACGCAGACCCAGGCGAGCGATCAGAGCGCTGTAACGGCTCACGTCCTTGCCTTTCAGGTAGTCCAGCAGCTTACGACGCTGGTTTACCATGCGGATCAGACCACGACGGGAGTGGTGATCTTTACCGTTGGCCTTGAAGTGACCTTGCAGTTTGTTGATGTTGTGGGTCAGCAGTGCAACTTGCACTTCTGGCGAACCAGTGTCACCAACAGCTTGCTGGTAGTCAGCTACGATTTGAGCTTTTTCTTGAACGTCGAGAGCCATGAGGCAATCCTTTTAGTCAGGAAACTGTTTCAAGGAAACAGCTTCAACAGGCCAGGGACAAATCCCTGTATCTATAAATGAGTAGTGACCGTGCCTGTTAACAGCCACACTCGCCAACCTGCTGTTACGCAGGCTGGTTCCGGTCATTCCGACCGAATCAGTCGACGCGGCGCAATGCGCCCGTCTTCGCTCACTTCACCGATACCGATGAAACGACCGTTGTGATCCTGTACCCGGACCATGCCGAACTTCGGCGCGTCCGGGGCACGTACCGGCTGGCCGTTGAGCCAGTAGAACGCACTGTGTTCCGAGAACTGCAACAGCGGCCAATCCAGCAACCCGCTGTCCGATGGCATCAGGAAACGGTCGACCGCTTCATTGCCACCTTCGGCATGTACCGCTTCAAGCTCTTCCAGCGTAACCGTCTGGGCCAACGCGAAAGGCCCGGCCTGGGTCCGTCGCAATTCTGCCACGTACGCGCCACAGCCGAGCTGTTCACCAATATCCTCTACCAGGGTCCGGATATAGGTGCCCTTGCTGCAATCCACGGCCAGCCGCGCAGTATTACCGTCAAAGGCCAGCAATTCCAAGCGCGCAATAGTAACAGAACGCGGTTCACGCTCCACTACTTCGCCTGCACGGGCCAGTTTATACAGCGGCTGTCCATCGCGCTTCAAAGCGGAGTACATCGGCGGTATCTGACTGATTTGCCCACGAAAACCCGGCAACACCGCTTCGACATCGGCCTGACCAACGGTCACCGGGCGTTCGAGCAAAACCTCACCTTCGGCATCCGCCGTGGTAGTGGTCTTACCCAGTTGCGCCAGGGTCTCATAGCCCTTGTCGGAATCGAGCAGGTACTGGGAGAACTTGGTCGCCTCGCCAAAGCACAGCGGCAGCACGCCAGTGGCCAGCGGATCGAGGCTACCGGTGTGCCCGGCCTTTTCAGCGTTGAGCAGCCAGCGAACCTTCTGCAACGCCGCGTTGGAGGTGAACCCCAGCGGCTTGTCGAGCAGGATGATACCGCTGACGTTACGACGGATACGTTTGACCTGAGCCACCGATTACTCCTTGGTGTCTTCGGGTTCAGCCGCAACCGGGTGCTGACTGTCTTCGGCCACGGCGCGTTCGATCAGGGCCGACAGATGCGCACCACGCACGACGCTTTCGTCGTAGTGGAAGTGCAGCTGTGGGACGCTGCGCAGCTTCATCTCCCGGGCCAGCTGCATACGCAGGAAGCCGGCAGCCGAGTTGAGCACCTTGATGCTCTGGGCGATTTCTTCGGCGCTGTCCTGGCCCATCACGGTGATGAAAATCTTGGCATGACCGACGTCACGACTGACTTCCACTGCGGTAATGGTGACCAGGCCGACGCGCGGGTCTTTGACTTCGCGACGGATCAGTTGGGCCAGCTCGCGCTGCATCTGATCGCCGATTCGTTGGGTACGGCTGTATTCTTTTGCCATGTCTTGTTACCTGTTACTGCCCTGCGGTGAAACCCGCAAGGTCTGAAAGCGGCAAACGCCCGGCCTGGCAAAAGCCAGACCGGGCGTTGCGTTTAGAGTCCGCCAGCCAGGCAGCATGTTCATGCGGCTGCCCGGTGCGGCTCTTGAAGTGCGCGAGTTAGAGGCTGCGAGCAACCTGGACCTTCTCGAAGACTTCGATCTTGTCGCCGACCTTGACGTCGTTGTAGCTCTTGACGCCAATACCGCATTCCATGCCAGCACGTACTTCGGAAGCGTCATCCTTGAAGCGGCGCAGGGATTCCAGCTCGCCTTCGAAGATCACGATGTCTTCACGCAGTACACGGATCGGACGGTTACGGTGAACAACACCCTCGATCACCATGCAACCGGCGATCGCGCCAAACTTCGGCGAACGGAACACGTCACGCACTTCAGCGGTACCCAGGATGTTCTCGCGAACATCACTGCCCAACATACCGGTGAGGGCTTTCTTGACGTCTTCGATGATGTCGTAGATCACGTTGTAGTAACGCATATCCAGGCCTTCCTGCTCGACGATCTTGCGAGCGCCGGCATCGGCACGCACGTTGAAGCCAAACAGTACAGCGTTGGAGGCCAGGGCCAGGTTGGCATCGGATTCGGTGATACCACCGACACCGCCACCGACCACACGCACTTGCACTTCGTCGTTACCCAGGCCATTCAAGGCGCCGTTCAACGCTTCCAGCGAGCCACGGACGTCGGATTTGAGGACGATATTGAGCGTCTTCTTCTCTTCCTGGCCCATGTTCTCGAAGATATTTTCCAGCTTGCCAGCGTGAGCACGAGCCAGTTTGACTTCGCGGAACTTGCCTTGACGGAACAGAGCCACTTCACGGGCTTTCTTCTCGTCAGCCACAACGCTCATCTCGTCGCCAGCGTCCGGGGTGCCATCCAGGCCGAGGATCTCGACAGGGATAGCCGGACCGGCTTCTTTGATGGGCTTGCCGTTCTCGTCGAGCATGGCGCGCACGCGGCCATAGTTCGAGCCGACCAGGACCATGTCGCCTTGGCGCAGCGTACCGTCCTGAACCAGGACGGTCGCCACCGGGCCACGGCCCTTGTCGAGGCGCGATTCAACAACCACACCACGGCCAGGAGCCGAAGGCGTAGCGGTCAATTCCAGAACCTCGGCTTGTAACAGAACGGCTTCGAGCAGTTCGTCAACGCCGGTACCCATCTTCGCCGAGACCGGAACGAATGGAGTGTCGCCACCCCACTCTTCGGAGGTCACGCCGTGAACCGACAGTTCGCTGCGGATGCGATCGAGATCAGCACCCGGCTTGTCGATCTTGTTCACTGCAACCACCAGCGGTACGCCAGCAGCCTTGGCATGCTGAACGGCTTCGATGGTTTGCGGCATCACGCCGTCGTCCGCTGCAACCACCAGGATCACGATGTCAGTTGCCTTGGCACCACGGGCACGCATCGCGGTAAACGCGGCGTGACCCGGGGTGTCGAGGAACGTCACCATGCCGCGGTCGGTTTCAACGTGGTAGGCACCGATGTGCTGGGTAATGCCGCCAGCCTCACCAGCCGCCACCTTCGCACGACGAATATAGTCGAGCAGGGACGTTTTACCGTGGTCAACGTGACCCATGACGGTCACGACCGGTGCACGGGAAACCGCCTCACCTTCAAACTTCAGGGACTCGGCCAGGGAATCTTCCAGGGCGGTGTCGCTGACCAGGGTCACTTTGTGGCCCAGCTCTTCAGCAACCAGCTGGGCAGTTTCCTGGTCCAGTACCTGGTTGATAGTGGCTGGCGTACCCAGCTTGAACATGAACTTGATGATTTCAGCAGCCTTGACCGACATCTGCTGGGCCAGATCGCCCACAGTGATGGTCTCGCCGATCTTCACTTCGCGCACGACAGGGCCGGTAGGGCTCTGGAAACCGTGGGCGTTGCGTTTCTTCAGCTTGGCCTTGCCGCGACCGCCACGACGGAAGCTGTCGCTTTCCTCGTCGGTGGTACGTGGCGCAACACGAGGTGCTGGTGCCTTTTCCTTGACCGAAGCACGATGAGGCGCGTTCTTGCGCTCACCATCGCCACTGCCACGACGGTTGTCGTCGGCACGTGGCTTGTCCGGACGACGCTGTTCGTCGCGCTTGCGAGTATCGGCCGGAGCCGGCGCTGGCGCCACGACCGGAGCGGCTTCGCGCACAGGCTCGGCTACCGAGGCAACAGCCTCGGCGGATGCTACCTGAGCCGTTTGCGCTGCAGCAGGCTGGCGACGCGCTTCTTCTTCGGCGCGACGCTTGGCTTCTTCTTCAGCCTTCTGACGAGCAGCATTCTCTACTGCGCGACGTTCTTCCTGTTCACGTTTGCGCTCGGCTTCGATTTCTTCCGGGCTGCGCTGTACGAAGACTTTCTTCTTGCGCACTTCAACGCTGATACTTTTGCTACCGGCAACACGCAGGGTGCTGGTGGTTTTACGCTGCAGAGTGATCTTGCGCGGTTCTTCCACTTTCGCCTTGTGACTGCTCTTCAGGTGAGTCAGCAGGGACTGCTTCTCACTGTCGGTCACATGTTCCTCGGCGGCGGTGTGCGGCAGACCTGCCTCACGCATCTGCTGCAACAGGCGCTCTACCGGTGTTTTGACCTCATCGGCCAGTTGTTTCACCGTGACTTGCGTCATGCACTTCTCTCCTCAGGCCGCGCCTAATTACTCGAACCAGTGGGCTCGGGCGGCCATGATCAACTTGCCGGCACGATCATCGTCAATGCCGTCGATGTCGAGCAGATCGTCAATAGACTGCTCGGCCAGGTCTTCGCGGGTAATTACGCCGCGCACCGCCAGTTCCATCGCCAAATCCTTGTCCATGCCCTCAAGCGAGAGCAGGTCTTCGGCCGGATGGGCGTCTGCCAGCTTTTCCTCAGTAGCGATGGCTTTGGTCAACAAACGATCCTTGGCCCGAGCGCGGAGCTCGTTGACGATCTCCTCGTCAAAGCCGTCGATGTTGAGCATTTCCTCCACCGGTACGTAGGCAATCTCTTCCAGGCTGGTAAAGCCTTCATCCACCAGCACCTGCGCCAGCTCTTCATCGACTTCAAGCTCTTCGATGAAGTTGCGCAGGATATCGCCAGTTTCAGCTTGCTGCTTAGCCTGGATGTCCGATTCGGTCATCACGTTCAGGGTCCAGCCAGTCAACTGGCTGGCCAGACGCACGTTCTGACCACCGCGACCGATGGCCTGAGCCAGATTGTCTGCGCCAACGGCGATGTCCATGGCGTGGGCATCTTCGTCGACGATAATTGCCGCCACTTCAGCAGGCGACATGGCATTGATCACGAACTGAGCCGGGTTGTCGTCCCACAGGACGATGTCCACACGCTCGCCGCCCAACTCGCCGGATACGGCCTGGACACGCGAACCACGCATGCCGATACAGGCGCCTTGCGGGTCGATGCGTTTGTCCTTGGAGCGGACCGCGATCTTGGCACGCGAACCCGGATCACGGGAGGCGGCCATGACTTCGATCAGGCCTTCAGCTATTTCCGGCACTTCGATGCGGAACAACTCGATCAGCATTTCCGGCGCGGTACGCGACAGGATCAGCTGCGGGCCGCGGTTCTCGGTGCGGATTTCCTTGAGCAACGCACGCAAACGCACGCCGACCCGGAAAGTTTCGCGAGAGATGATGTCTTCGCGAGCCAACAACGCTTCGGCGTTGTTGCCCAGGTCGACGATCACGTTGTCGCGGGTGACTTTTTTCACGGTGCCGGAGATGATTTCCCCCAGGCGTTCGCGATAAGCGTCGACGACTTGCGCGCGCTCAGCTTCGCGAACCTTCTGCACAATAACCTGCTTGGCAGTCTGTGCAGCGATGCGACCGAACTCAATGGACTCGATTTTTTCTTCTACTACATCACCGACCTTGGCGCCCGGATGCGTTTCAGCAACCTTGCTCGGCCAGGTTTCGATAGCCGGATCGTCCAGGTCGGCTTCCTCGACCACCGTCCAGCGACGGAACGTCTCGTAGGCACCAGTGTGGCGATTGATTTCCACACGCAAATCAACTTCGTCTTCAAACCGCTTCTTGGTAGCAGTGGCCAGGGCCAGCTCCAGCGCTTCAAAAATAACGTTAGCCGGTACGCCCTTTTCATTGGATACCGACTCAACAACCAGCAGTACTTCTTTGCTCATCGTACGCCTCGCCTTTCGCAAGCCATTGGATCCGCGGGATCCGCAGTATCTGGCACGTATCAGTCAAAACTGGGAATAATGTTGGCCTTGTCGATCATATCGATCGGCAACAGAAACTCATGGTCATCTACCTGCACCACGACGTCCTGCTCTTCTACACCGCGCAGAAGGCCTTGAAAGTTGCGCCGTCCTTCGAAAGGCGAGCGCAGCTTGATCTTCACTTGTTCACCGGCAAACGAAGCGAACTGTTCAAGTGTGAACAGGGGGCGCTCCATGCCTGGCGAGGAAACCTCAAGGGTGTATTCGGAGGTGATTGGATCTTCAACATCCAGTACACCGCTGATCTGACGGCTGACGATGGCGCAATCATCCACCAACACGCCGCCTTCCTTATCGATATAAACGCGCAACAGTGAGTGGCGACCTTGAGCCGAAAACTCAATACCCCAGCATTCATAGCCAAGGGCCACGACCACCGGGGCCAACAAGGCCTGCAACTGTTCTAGCTTGCTCGACACCTGAACCCCCTCGTGCATGTTTGTGCATGCTGTGCAAATAAAAAAAAATGGGCGAATCGCCCATCCCTGAAACGCCGTCGAACAGCGGCGTTATAAAGTGTCCAGCTAACAAAAAGCCCCTTGGAAGGGGCCCCTGAAACTGGTTGCGGGAGCCGGATTTGAACCGACGACCTTCGGGTTATGAGCCCGACGAGCTACCAGACTGCTCCATCCCGCGACAAAGCTGGGGCGGAAGTATACGACCGATCCCTTACAGGGTCAATGTAACCCTTCCACCTACAAGAAAGCCCGCAATCGCGGGCTCTCCTGATAATTGGTACCGAGAAGGGGACTCGAACCCCTACACCCTATGGGCACAACCACCTCAAGGTTGCGTGTCTACCAATTCCACCACCTCGGCAATACAACGTTTGAAACCTTCTTACTTCTGCTCTTGAGCTGGAGGTACGTCAGTCGCCGGATTGGCCAACTTTTGCTCTTGAAGCACCGGGACATCATCAGAAGCCGGCTGTTGCTTTGGCGCTTCCAGTACCGCTGGGTTTGGCAAACCTGCTTGAGTCAGCTCTTGAGCTTTCTCTTTAGCAAAGTAACCTAACCCTAAGCTGGTCATGAAGAAACCGGCGGCAAGTATAGCAGTAAACTTACTAAGAAAGGTAGAGGAACCTTGGCTTCCGAACACAGTATTTGAAGCACCTGCACCGAAAGACGCACCAGCATCCGCACCTTTACCCTGCTGCAGCAATACGAGAGCAACTACGCCCAGCGCACCCAGCAGATGAAAAACGACTACGACTGTTTCCAGCATTTTTTCAGTTTCCCGCGGCGCGACAAATCGCACCGAACTCATCTGCATTCAGGGACGCTCCACCAATGAGCCCCCCATCGATATCCGGCATGCCGAACAGTTCGACCGCATTGGCCGCCTTCACGCTGCCGCCGTATAGAAGCCGCACACCTCGTGCCACCTCAGAATTCTCTGCCGCCAACTGTGCGCGGATAGCTGCGTGCACATCCTGCGCCTGTTGCGGCGAAGCAGTCAGCCCGGTACCAATGGCCCAGACCGGCTCGTAAGCAATGACTGCCTTTGCAAAAGCACCGACACCCAAATCCTCGATGATGCTGCCCAGCTGACACCCGACAACTTCAAGGGTCTTGCCAGCCTCACGCTGCTCGAGGGTTTCCCCCACACACAGCACCGGAGTCAGACCGCAGGCCTGAGCCGCAGCAAACTTGCGGATCAAGACCTTATCCTGCTCACCCATGATCTGGCGACGCTCGGAATGCCCGACCAGGACCAGGGAGCAACCTGCATCCACCAACTGACTCGGCGCAATCTCGCCGGTCAGCGCACCTTGCATGGATTCCACCGCAGAATTCTGCGCACCGACCGAAATCGATTTACCTTTCAAGCCATCAACCACTTGGTTGATATACAGGCAAGGCGGGAATACCGCGACATCAACACCGCTTGGCAAGGCCAGATGACGAAGGCCATTGATCAGCTCAGCGACGCTGGCGCGGGTACCGTGCATCTTCCAGTTACCAGCTACCATAGGGCGACGCATGCTGTACCTCGTCGGTCAAAGTGGGCGCAGATGTTACCCAACCGATTCATGACTGGCAAGCCGAATTCAGGCAGAAACTTCAGTAACCAGCTTTGCCAGCTCTTCGGCATAACCGCGAACTTGAGTTTCTTCCTCTCCTTCGACCATGACACGCACCAAAGGCTCTGTGCCGGACTTGCGCAACAACACACGCCCACGCCCCGCCATCGCCTGCGTCACACGCTCACTGGCCTGCTTGACCTTCGCATGCTCAAGAGGATTTACACCGCCACCGAAACGCACGTTGATCAATACTTGCGGGCATTTGCGCAATGCCTGGCGCGATTGTGCGAGCCCTTCGTTACGCGCCTTGAGCGCCATCAACACTTGCAGGGCCGCAATGATCGCATCCCCTGTGGTGGTATGGTCAAAGCACACGATATGGCCGGAGTTCTCGCCCCCGATCACCCAGTTGCGCTCCAGCAGCTCCGAGATCACGTAGCGGTCACCCACGTTAGCTCGCACGAACGGGATATCCAGGTCCGCCAGAGCCAGCTCAAGCCCGAGGTTGCTCATCAACGTACCCACCACACCGCCCTGCAGCTTGCCACGCCCATGCAGGTCGCGAGCAATGATGAACAACAGCTCGTCACCGTCGACCACCGTACCGGTGTGATCAACCATCAGGACCCGATCACCGTCGCCATCGAAGGCGATCCCTAGATCGGCCTGCTCAGCCAGCACCGCAGCCTGCAACGCCTCGGTATGAGTGGAGCCACAGTTATGGTTGATGTTCAGGCCATTCGGTTGGGCGGAAAGCACCACCACCTCGGCGCCCAACTCGCGAAAGACGCTCGGCGCAACTTTATAGGTTGCCCCGTGGGCGCAATCGACGACGACTTTCAGGCCGGAAAAACTGGTACCGGTCGGCACACTGCCTTTGCAGAATTCAATGTAGCGACCCGATGCATCGTTGATCCGCGACACTTTGCCGATCTTGCTCGACTCAACCACCGTCATCGGCGTGTCCAGCAGTTCTTCGATCATCAGCTCGATATCATCCGGCAGCTTGGTACCCTGACCGGAGAAGAATTTGATGCCGTTGTCATCATGAGGGTTGTGCGAGGCACTGATCACGATGCCCGCCTGCGCCTGAAACGTACGCGTCAGGTAGGCAATGGCCGGCGTCGGCATCGGGCCCAGCAGCATCACATCGGCGCCCGCCGACGTCAGACCGGCCTCGAGGGCCGATTCGAACATGTAGCCGGAAATTCGCGTGTCCTTACCGACCAGCACCTTGCAAGCGCCCATTTTGCGGAACGCCATGCCGGCCGCCCAGCCGAGCTTGAGCATGAAATCAGGGGTAATAGGGTATTCGCCGACCCGACCACGAATACCGTCGGTGCCAAAGTATTTCTTGCTCATAAGTGCTCCGTCATTCTTATTCGGCTGAATCCACAGCTGCGATCATCCGCACGATATCCATCGTTTCGACCACATCGTGTACGCGCAATATGCGCGCACCTTTGGCAAGGGCCAACGCAGCCAGCGCGAGACCGCCATATAGGCGCTCGCCTACCGGGCGGCCCAAGGCATTACCTATCATGCTCTTTCGTGAGACCCCAACCAACAGGGGCCGCCCCAAGGCATGCAAGGCCTCCATATGTTTGAACAGACTCAGGTTGTGAGCCAGTGTCTTGGCAAAGCCGAATCCGGGATCAAGAATGATCCGCTCGGCGGGAATGCCCACGGCAGCACACTGGTCCAAACGCTCCATCAGGAACTCCCCCACTTCCCTGGTCACATCATCATAGTGCGGGTCATTCTGCATGGTCCCCGGCTCGCCGAGCATATGCATCAGGCACACCGGCAACCCGGTGGCCGCTGCAGCATCCAGGGCACCATCGCGCTGCAAGGACCGAACATCATTGATCAAGCCCGCCCCCAGCCGCGCAGTCTCACGCATGACCGCAGGCGTGGACGTATCGACCGAGATAATGACATCAAGTTCACGATGGATGCGTTCGACAATCGGCGCCACTCGCTCCAGCTCTTCGGTAGGCGAGACCGCACGCGCGCCCGGCCGGGTCGATTCGCCACCCACATCGATCAGCGTTGCGCCCGCGACCACCATGGCCTCGGCATGCCGCAGCGCAGCATCGAGCTGACTGAATCGACCACCATCAGAAAAGGAATCAGGCGTGACATTGAGAATGCCCATGACATGCGCATGGGCCAAATCAAGAACCCGGTTGCCGCAAGGCAACCGGGTCGAGGACTGAACAGAAGTCATTTCAAGCCTTAGACATCAGCGGCCGGACCGCCAATCGGTGTTTCCGGACGCTCACCCTGTACAGCTGGAGGTGTACCGGAGGTACCAGTACCACCTGTCCAGTCACGAGGCTCGCGAGGTACGCGACCGGCCATGATGTCATCGATCTGCTCGGCATCAATGGTTTCGTACTTCATCAGGGCATCGGCCATGGCATCGAGCTTGTCACGGTTGTCCGTGAGAATCTGCCGGGCAGTGCCGTAGCACTGATCGATGATGCTGCGCACTTCAGAATCGATCAGTTTGGCCGTCTCGCCGGAGAAGCTTGCATGCTGGCCACCGCCACCACGACCGAGGAACACTTCCCCTTCTTCTTCGGCATACATAAGCGGCCCCAACTTCTCGGACAGCCCCCACTTGGTAACCATATTCCGGGCGATCTGGCTGGCACGCATGATGTCGTTGGACGCGCCAGTGGTCACACCATCAAAGCCCAGCGTCATCTCTTCAGCGATACGGCCGCCGTACAATGAACAGATCTGGCTGATCAATGCACGCTTGGACAGGCTGTAGCGATCCTCTTCCGGTAGGAACATGGTCACGCCCAGGGCACGGCCGCGCGGGATGATCGAGACCTTGTAGACCGGATCATGCTCAGGCACGACACGACCGACGATCGCGTGACCTGCCTCGTGATACGCAGTGTTCTGCTTTTCTTTCTCCGACATGACCATGGATTTGCGCTCTGCGCCCATCATGATCTTGTCCTTGGCCAACTCGAATTCCTTCATTTCCACAACACGCTTGCCGGTGCGAGCAGCAAACAGCGACGCCTCGTTGACCAGGTTCGCAAGGTCGGCACCGGAAAAGCCCGGCGTACCACGCGCGATGACAGCCGGTGCGACGTCGTCACCCATTGGCACCTTGCGCATATGAACCTTGAGAATCTGTTCGCGGCCGCGAATATCCGGCAGCCCCACCACGACCTGGCGGTCGAAACGACCTGGGCGCAACAGCGCGGGGTCGAGCACGTCAGGACGGTTGGTGGCGGCAATCACGATGATGCCGTCGTTCATTTCGAAACCGTCCATCTCCACCAGTAACTGGTTGAGGGTCTGCTCACGCTCATCGTGACCACCCCCCATGCCGGCACCACGGTGGCGACCGACGGCGTCGATTTCGTCGATGAAGATGATGCATGGCGCGTGTTTCTTGGCCTGCTCGAACATGTCGCGAACACGGCTGGCGCCCACACCGACGAACATTTCGACGAAGTCGGAACCGGAAATCGTGAAGAACGGCACCTTGGCTTCACCGGCAATCGCCTTGGCCAGCAAGGTTTTACCGGTACCCGGTGGACCCACCATCAGCACGCCGCGCGGAATACGACCACCCAGGCGCTGGAACTTGCCCGGATCACGCAGGAACTCGACCAGCTCGCCCACTTCTTCCTTGGCTTCGTCGCAACCCGCGACGTCAGCCAGGGTGGTTTTCACCTGATCTTCGGAAAGCAGACGGGCCTTGCTCTTACCAAAGCTCATCGGCCCGCCCTTGCCTCCACCGCCGCCCTGCATTTGGCGCATGAAGAACATGAACACGGCAATAATCACCAGAATCGGGAAGCTGGCGACCAGGAGTTGGGTCCAGATGCTTTGCTGCTCAGGCTGCTTGCCTTCGACCGCCACATGATTGTTCACCAGGTCGCCGATCAAACCATTGTCCTGAATTGCCGGACGAATGGTCTTGAAGCTGTCGCCATCGGTGCGCTTACCGGTAATCACATAGCCATCAACGGCTACGCGCTCGACCTTGCCATCCTTGACCTGCTGGATGAAGTCGGAATAGTTGAGGGTCTGCGGCTCGTTAGGGCTGGAGAAGTTGTTCATCACGGTCACAAGGACAGCGGCGATGATCAACCACAGGATCAGATTCTTTGCCATATCGTTCAATTAACTACCCTCTGAAGCAAGCTCCGCTACTGGCGCGCGCTTCGCATGATATTCACCGGCCTAACTTACTACATTACCTACGACTCTGGCAGGCGCCGTCTGTAACCCTTTGTGAAACTTTGACCGCGTAATTTTCGTTACGCGACTTTTTCAATGCGAGACAAAAAAAACTATCGCCCCCGTCAAAGACGCTCATCACTGGCTGCGCCTTCAACACCGCGAAACCCCCGCGCCAGCAGATACTGCTCGCGAGAACGGTCACGGGACGACAATGGCTTGCGCATCTGCACCTTGTCGAACAATTTACGGATGCCCTTGTGGTATTCGTCGAAGCCTTCTCCTTGGAAGACTTTGATCAAAAAGTCACCACCAGGACGCAAAACCCGCCCGGCAAGATCCAGAGCCAGTTCGCTGAGGAACATTGCACGAGGCATGTCGACAGCCGCCAATCCACTCATATTGGGGGCCATATCGGAAATCACAAGGTCAACCTGCGTATTTCCGACAGCCTCCAGGATTTTTGCCAACACAGCGTCTTCCGTGAAATCGCCCTGGATAAAGGTCACATCAGGGATGCTGTCCATTTCCAGGATGTCGGAAGCGATCAAGCGACCCTGACCGCCAATCAGACGACTGGTCACCTGGGACCAACCGCCCGGCGCCGCGCCGAGGTCGATCACGGTCATGCCTGGACGGATCAGGCGATCCTTTTCCTGGATCTCCAGCAATTTATAGCTGGCGCGAGAGCGATAACCATCTTTTTGCGCCATTTTGACGTACGGATCGTTGAAATGCTCTCTGAGCCAGTTCTGGCTAGTCTTGGAACGGGCCACGGGCCACCTCTAAAAAATAAAACGGGTCGTGATTAAGTGGGCGGTCCCGGACTTGCTCGGGTAAACTGGCCGCCGCTTTTTACAAGATCAGACGCAGAGGTCAGATTATGCCGCTCACTCAAGAGCAGAAGAAACAATACAAATCCATTGGCCACCATCTGAAACCGGTTTTGACTGTGGCTGACAACGGTTTGACGGAAGGTGTACTCGCCGAACTGGAACGCGCCTTGAGCGATCATGAGCTGATCAAGATCAAGCTCAACATCCTCGACCGCGAAGCCCGCCTGGCTGCCGTTGCCGAACTGTGCAAGACCGGCAAGGCAGACCTGGTGCAGGTCATCGGCAAGATGGCGCTGATTTACCGCAAGAACTTCAGCGTCAACAAGCAACTGTCGAACGTTCACCGCTTCAAGTGATGCCAAAGGGTCAAGGGTGTGCCTCGCACACCCCGCCGCTCCACCCGGGAACCGGCTGCAACACCAGCACTAATCCGGAAAAACCCAGCACCAGGTAACTGAATACCTGCCACTGGCTCGCCTCCGGCCAGCCCAGATGCACCGCAAAGAACATCCCGCACGCGTACAACGACATGAGCAACACTTGCCCGCGAATGTCGCGCCATAGACTGGCAAGGCCCTCAGCCTGAACCAGCACCAAAGCCTGAAACATTACGCACACCGCGGAAAAACCCACCAGCAGCGCCGTCAGCATGCCTGCGATTTCATCGATGAGCAGCGGTGCCAGGCCAACTCGACCCAGCACCGGCAGCAAACCGACGTGCAATAACCAGACGCCGCCCACCCACAACATCTGGGTGAGCTGCCAGATCATGGCGCCCGCTCGCAGCGGGCGTCTTCGTTCAGATGTGACGGACTTCGACAATCTCATACTCAATGACACCACCAGGCGTCTTCACCGCCACCACATCGCCCTCTTCCTTGGCAATCAAGGCGCGAGCGATGGGCGAACCAACGGATATCTTGCCGAGCTTGATGTCTGCCTCGTCCTCACCAACGATCTGGTAAGTGACGCTTTCATCGGTCTCGACGTTGGCGATTTCCACGGTAGTGCCAAAGATCACCTTGCCGGTGTGCGGGATCGTCGTGACATCGATGATCACCGCATTCTGCATGCGACCTTCGATATCACGGACGCGCGCCTCGACCATCCCCTGCTCCTC
Source organism: Pseudomonas sp. RL_5y_Pfl2_73 (assembly GCF_963970515.1). Classification (NCBI taxonomy): domain Bacteria; kingdom Pseudomonadati; phylum Pseudomonadota; class Gammaproteobacteria; order Pseudomonadales; family Pseudomonadaceae; genus Pseudomonas; species Pseudomonas sp. RL_5y_Pfl2_73. The sequence continues at coordinate 193,552 of NZ_CAXAPD010000008.1, forward strand.
TCGGGCTGCGTGGTATTCGGCGTTTTCCTTGAGATCGCCGAGCTCGCGCGCCTCACCAATAGCCTGGCTCAAGCGCGGGCGCTCGACCTTGGTCAGCAAAGCGTGCTCTTCTTCCAGGGCCTTCGCGCCCTGAACAGTCATCGGGTACTTGGTTATGCTCATGCCTTTAATCCTGCATGTAGATCCTGCAAGCGACGCACAGTCTTCTCGGGACCGAACTTGAGCGCTTCGCAGATCGCTTCGCCCGCAGCAATGGTCGTGGTGCAGTAGATCTTGTGCTGCAGTGCATTGCGACGAATGGAATAGGAGTCAGCAATCGACTGACGACCTTCGGTGGTGTTGATGATCAGCGTGACTTCGTCATTCTTGATCATGTCGACCACGTGCGGACGCCCCTCGGTCACCTTGTTCACACGACGCACTTTCAGGCCTGCCTCTTCGATCAGCCTGGCAGTACCGGCAGTGGCGACCACTTCGAAGCCCAAGTTGATCAGATCACGGGCCACGCCTGCAACCAGTGGCTTGTCGTCATCACGCACGCTGATGAACGCCGTGCCGCCAGTCGGCAACACTTCGCTGGCGCCCATCTGAGCCTTGGCGAAGGCTTCACCGAAGGTATCGCCCACACCCATCACTTCACCGGTGGACTTCATCTCCGGGCCGAGGATCGGGTCGACGCCAGGGAACTTGGCGAACGGGAAGACCGCCTCTTTCACACTGTAGAAGTTCGGAATGATTTCCTTGGTGAAATTCAGTTCCTTCAGGGTTTTGCCAGCCATGACCCGTGCAGCGATCATCGCCAGGGAAACACCGATGCACTTGGAGACGAACGGCACGGTCCGGGAAGCGCGCGGGTTGACCTCGATGACGTAAATGTCTTCACCCTGCAGGGCCAGTTGCACGTTCATCAGGCCGATGACGCCCAGCTCCAGGGCCATTTTCTTGACCTGATCGCGCATCTCGTCCTGGATGTGCGCCGGCAGCGAGTAAGGCGGCAGCGAGCAAGCGGAGTCACCGGAGTGAACGCCCGCCTGTTCGATGTGCTGCATGATCGCGCCAATCACCACGTCCTTGCCGTCGCTGACCGCGTCCACGTCCATTTCGATGGCGCAGTTGAGGAAGTGATCCAGCAGCACCGGGCTGTCATTGGAGACCTGGACCGCTTCGCGCAGGTAGCGCTTGAGCTCGTCTTCTTGATAGACGATTTCCATCGCACGGCCGCCCAGCACATAGGACGGACGCACCACCAGCGGGTAACCGATCTTGGCGGCGGCACGAATCGCTTCGTCTTCGCTGCGCACGGTAGCGTTTGGCGGCTGGCGCAGGTTCAGGCGCTCGACCATCTGCTGGAAGCGCTCACGGTCTTCGGCGCGGTCGATCGCATCCGGACTGGTGCCGATGATCGGCACGCCGGCGGCTTCAAGGGCGCGCGCCAGTTTCAGCGGGGTCTGGCCGCCGTACTGGACGATCACGCCTTTTGGCTTCTCGACACGAACGATTTCCAGCACGTCTTCCAAGGTCACTGGCTCGAAGTACAGCCGATCGGAAGTGTCGTAGTCGGTGGAGACGGTCTCCGGGTTGCAGTTGACCATGATGGTCTCGTAACCGTCATCGCGCAGGGCCAGTGCCGCGTGTACGCAGCAGTAGTCGAACTCGATGCCCTGGCCGATCCGGTTAGGACCGCCACCCAGGATCATGATCTTGTCGCGAGTCGATGGCGCAGCTTCGCACTCTTCCTCGTACGTGGAGTACAGGTACGCGGTGTCGGTGGCGAACTCGGCCGCGCAAGTGTCGACGCGCTTGTAGACCGGGAACACTTCCAGCTTGTGGCGATGCGCGCGCAAGCTCTTCTCGGTCACACCCAGCAACTTGGCCAGGCGCATGTCGGAGAAGCCTTTGCGCTTGAGGCGGAACATCATGTCGCGGTCGATGCTGGACATGCCCAGGGTCTTGACCCGCTCTTCGTCCTTGATCAGATCTTCGATCTGTACCAGGAACCAAGGGTCGATCATGTTCATGCCGAAGATCTGCTCGACGGTCATGCCGGCACGGAAGGCATCGGCCACGTACCAGATACGCTCGGCGCCCGGCACGGTCAGCTCGCGCTTGAGCACGCCCATGCTTTCCGGGTCGGCCAGGTCCAGCTTCGGATCGAGACCGCAGACGCCCACTTCCAGACCGCGAAGAGCTTTCTGCAGGGATTCCTGGAAGGTCCGGCCGATGGCCATGACTTCACCGACCGACTTCATTTGGGTAGTCAGGCGGGCATCGGCCTTGGCGAACTTCTCGAAGGCAAAACGTGGCAGCTTGGTAACGACATAGTCGATGGACGGTTCGAAGGACGCCGGGGTCTTGCCGCCGGTGATGTCGTTCGACAATTCGTCCAGGGTGTACCCCACGGCCAGCTTGGCAGCGACCTTGGCAATCGGGAAACCGGTGGCCTTGGAAGCCAGGGCCGACGAACGGGATACCCGCGGGTTCATCTCGATGACCACCATGCGACCCGTGTTCGGGCAGATGCCGAACTGGACGTTGGAACCGCCGGTTTCCACGCCGATCTCACGCAGGACCGCCAGGGAGGCGTTACGCAGGATCTGGTATTCCTTGTCGGTCAGGGTCTGGGCTGGTGCGACGGTGATCGAGTCACCCGTGTGCACGCCCATCGGATCGAAGTTCTCGATGGAGCAGACGATGATGCAGTTGTCCTTTTTGTCGCGGACAACTTCCATTTCATATTCTTTCCAGCCGATCAGGGATTCGTCGATCAGCAGTTCCTTGGTCGGCGACAAGTCGAGACCACGGGCGCAGATTTCTTCGAATTCTTCACGGTTGTAGGCGATACCGCCACCGGTGCCGCCCATGGTGAAGGACGGACGGATGATGCACGGGAAGCCGAGGCGCTCCAGGACGGCGTTGGCCTCTTCCATGCTGTGGGCGATGCCCGAACGTGGGCAGTCCAGGCCGATGGATTTCATCGCCTTGTCAAAGCGCGAACGGTCTTCGGCCTTGTCGATGGTGTCGGCGTTGGCGCCGATCATTTCCACACCGAACTTCTCCAGGACGCCTTCGCGCTCCAGGTCCAGGGCGCAGTTCAGCGCAGTCTGGCCACCCATGGTCGGCAGCAGCGCGTCCGGGCGCTCCTTCTCGATGATCTTGGCAACGGTCTGCCACTTGATCGGCTCGATGTAGGTGGCGTCGGCCATGGCTGGGTCGGTCATGATGGTGGCCGGGTTGGAGTTCACCAGGATGACGCGGTAGCCCTCTTCGCGCAGGGCTTTACAGGCCTGGGCGCCGGAGTAGTCGAATTCGCAGGCCTGGCCGATCACGATCGGGCCAGCGCCGAGAATCAGGATGCTTTTTATGTCTGTACGTTTTGGCATGGGTTTGTCACTCAAATCCGCAGGTCAGTCGGCTAGGCCGTCGAACAATCTTTGAAGCGCCCGAAGGGGCCGCCGCGCTCGGGGCCGCCCTCGGGCTTCTCGCGGTCAGCGTCGCTTGGCCATCTCGTTGATGAAGCGATCGAACAGCGGAGCCACATCGTTCGGGCCCGGGCTCGCTTCAGGGTGGCCCTGGAAGCTGAACGCGCTCTTGTCGGTACGCTCGATACCTTGCAGCGTGCCGTCGAACAGCGACTTGTGAATCGCGCGCACGTTGGCCGGCAGGGTGGCTTCGTCCACCGCAAAACCGTGGTTCTGGCTGGTGATCATCACCACGCCGGTGTCCAGGTCCTGCACGGGGTGGTTGGCACCGTGGTGGCCATGACCCATCTTCAAGGTCTGGGCGCCCGAAGCGAGGGCCAGCAGCTGGTGACCGAGGCAGATACCGAATACCGGGATCTCGGTCTCCAGCACGTCCTTGATCGCCTGGATCGCGTAGTCGCAAGGCTCCGGATCACCCGGGCCGTTGGACAGGAACACACCATCGGGCTTGAGGGCCAGGACGTCGGCAGCCGGGGTTTGGGCCGGCACTACGGTGACGCGGCAACCACGCTCGACCAACATGCGCAGGATGTTCAGCTTGACGCCGTAGTCGTAGGCCACCACGTGGTAAGGCAGCTCGCAAGCCTCGATCGTCGCGTGACTGTCGGTCTTCAGGTCCCAGACCGTGGAGCGCCATTCGTACTGCTTCTTGGTGCTGACGACCTTTGCCAGGTCCATGCCCTTGAGGCCAGGGAAGCCCTGGGCAGCGGCGATGGCCGCCTCTTCGGAAATGTTGTCGCCGGCCATGATACAGCCGTTCTGCGCGCCTTTTTCCCGAAGGATGCGGGTCAGGCGACGGGTGTCGATACCGGCGATCGCCACGACATTGTTGGCTTTCAGGTAATCGGACAGGGACATCGTGTTACGCCAGTTGCTCGCTACCAGCGGCAAGTCACGGATGACCAGGCCGGCGGACCAGACACGATCAGACTCGGCGTCTTCCGGCGTGGTGCCGGTGTTGCCGATGTGCGGGTAAGTCAGGGTAACGATTTGTTGGGCGTAGGAAGGATCGGTAAGAATTTCCTGATAGCCGGTCATTGCGGTGTTAAACACCACCTCACCAACGGTCTGACCGTCGGCTCCAATGGCTTCGCCGCGAAAAATGCTGCCATCAGCAAGGGCGAGTATGGCTGGCTTAGTCAAGAAGACCTCCCGTAAATAAAGCCTGAAAGGGCGATCGCAGGTTGTAAAAAAGCGGAGTGACGTATGGACACGTCACCCCGCTTGTTCACTGAATTATTCTGCGCGCTTTTAGTGGACACACTAAAGCTGTAGCTTACAGAAAAAGGCTTTTTTGGTCCACCGCTAATGAGCCTTAAAGGCAGGGGAATGCGACAGGGCGTCGCGAGGCGGTGTAAAACGGGGGCTCAGTATAACCTGAACCCCATACTTAAGGGCATCAACGCAGGTCGAGAACGTCCTGCATGTCGTACAAACCAGGCTCGCGGCCATCCAGCCACAGCGCGGCACGAACGGCACCCTTGGCGAAAGTCATCCGGCTCGACGCCTTGTGGGTGATCTCCAGGCGCTCGCCTTCAGTGGCGAACAGCACGGTGTGGTCGCCCACCACATCACCACCGCGCACAGTGGCGAAACCGATGGTGCTGCGCTCACGGGCACCGGTGTGCCCCTGACGCCCATACACGGCCACTTCCTGCAGGTCACGCCCCAGCGCATCGGCAATCACCTCACCCATGCGCAAAGCCGTTCCCGAAGGCGCGTCGATCTTGTGCCGATGATGCGCCTCGATGATTTCAATATCCGCATCGTCACCCAAGACCCGAGCCGCCATGTCCAGCAGCTTCAGCGACAGGTTCACGCCTACGCTGAAGTTCGCGGCGAACACGATCGGAATATCTTTGCCCGCATCGGCCAGCAACTGCTTTTGCGCGGCATCCAACCCCGTCGTGCCGATCACCATGGCCTTGCCGTGCTTGCGGCAGATCGCAAGGTTTTTCAGCATCACTTCCGGCAGGGTGAAATCGATCAGGACATCGAACTCGTCGAGCACTTTCTCCAGGCCGCCAGACATCGGCACGCCGATACGCCCCAGGGAGGCCAGCTCACCCGCATCGGCACCCACCAGCGTGCTGTCGGGCCGAACGATGGCCGCCGTCAGGCCGGAAAGCGGCGAGCGCTGCTGCACCGCCTCGACCAGCGCCTTCCCCATGCGCCCCGCAGCGCCCATCACAGCTATACGTCGCATGCGAACTCCTTACAGGTCGCCGAAGAAGCGTTTCACGCCTTCGAACCAACCGGTGGTTTTCGGGGAGTGGCTGTTGTCATCCGCCAGCGAGCTGCGAAACTCCTCCAACAGCTCACGCTGACGCCGACCCAGGTTGACCGGCGTCTCCACCGCCACGCGGCACATCAGATCACCCGCACCACCGCCACGCACTGGCGCGACGCCTTTGCCACGGATCCGGAACTGTTTGCCGGTTTGCGTGCCCTCGGGAATTTTCAGCTTGACGCGACCGTCGAGGGTCGGGATCTCAAGCTCACCACCCAAGGCCGCATCGACGAAGCTGATCGGCACTTCGCAGAACAGGTGCTTGCCGTCGCGCTGGAAAATCGCATGCTCGCGCACGTTGATGACCACATACAGGTCGCCAGTCGGGCCGCCCAGGGCGCCCGCCTCGCCTTCGCCGGACAGGCGAATGCGGTCACCGGTGTCAACACCCGCCGGCACTTTGACCGACAGCGTCTTGTACTCTTCGACACGCCCTTCGCCATGGCAGGAGTCGCACGGATCGGAAATGATCTTGCCTTGGCCATGGCAACGCGGGCAGGTCTGCTGCACCGAGAAGAAGCCCTGCTGCATGCGAACCTGGCCGATCCCGCCGCAGGTTGGGCATGTCACGGGCGAAGAACCCTTCTTGGCGCCCGAGCCATCGCACGGCTTGCAATTGACCAGTGTCGGAACACGGATATTGACGGTGGTACCGCGCACCGCCTCTTCCAGGTTCAGCTCCAGCGTGTAGCGCAGATCACTGCCACGCTGGGCGCCGCCACGGGCACCGCCGCGACCGCCACCGAAAAAATCGCTGAACACATCACCGAAAATATCGGAAAAGTTCTGACCGCCGAAACCGGCACCACCGCCACCCATACTTGGATCGACGCCGGCATGACCGTACTGGTCGTAAGCCGCGCGCTTGCTCGAATCGGACAGTACTTCGTAGGCCTCGTTGGCCTCCTTGAACATCTCTTCCGACGCTTTGTCGCCGGGATTACGGTCCGGGTGGTGCTTCATCGCCAGGCGACGATAAGCCTTCTTCAGGTCTGCCTCGCTGGCCCCCCGCTCGACACCCAACACTTCGTAAAAGTCACGCTTTGCCATTAGTCTTTGCACTCTTATAGGACGTCTGGCAAACCTCTCCTGAACCTTGCCAAACTCGTTGAGCCCCAATACAGGCCCGGACCCAACTCACGTCAATTCAACGATCCTGGTCATATATCTTTCAGCCAGGGCCCCGGCCAAAACGCGGCGTCCATCGTCGGAAAGCAGGAGCATTCCCGAACACACCGCCAACACCCGAACACTGTCGCATGCTGTAAAAATTCACTGGTTCCAGACACGCCAACGCGGGAGCAAGCTCCCGCGCGGCGACATCCTACCAGCCACCGCACAAATGCAGTCAACCGGTCGACCAACAAGCGATTACTTGTGGTCTTTCACTTCTTCGAACTCGGCGTCAACGACGTCGTCGGCTTTCTCGGCCGATTCGTCCTGCGCAGCCGCGCCTTCGGCAGGTTGACCCTGTTCGGCGTACATCTTCTGAGCCACTGGCGCGGAGACCTTGGACAGCTCTTCGATCTTGGCCTCGATGGCCGCCTTGTCGTCGCCTTTGACGGCAGCTTCAAGGGCAACCACAGCCGCTTCGATGGCGGTTTTCTCTTCCGCGGTCACTTTCTCGCCAGCATCAGCGATCATTTTGCGAGTCGAGTGCACCAGGGCATCGCCCTGGTTGCGGGCGCTGGCCAGCTCTTCGAACTTGCGGTCTTCCTCGGCGTTGACTTCAGCATCGCGAACCATCTGCTGAATTTCTTCCTCGGACAGACCGGAGTTGGCCTTGATCACGATCGACTGGGTCTTGCCAGTGGCCTTGTCTTTCGCGCCGACGTGCAGGATGCCGTTGGCGTCGATGTCGAAGGTCACTTCGATTTGCGGCACGCCACGTGGCGCCGGTGGAATCTCAGCCAGGTCGAACTTGCCCAGGGACTTGTTCTGGGCAGCCTGCTTGCGCTCACCCTGCAGCACGTGGATGGTCACGGCGCCCTGGTTGTCGTCGGCCGTCGAGAACACTTGGGATTTCTTGGTAGGAATCGTGGTGTTTTTCTCGATCAGCGCGGTCATCACGCCACCCATGGTTTCGATACCCAGGGTCAGCGGGCTGACGTCGAGCAGCAAAACGTCCTTCACGTCGCCGGCCAGAACAGCGCCCTGGATAGCAGCACCCATGGCAACGGCTTCGTCCGGGTTCACGTCCTTACGCGCTTCTTTGCCGAAGAAATCGGTGACCAGTTTCTGAACCAGCGGCATACGGGTCTGACCGCCGACCAGGATCACGTCGTTGATGGCGCCAACGTCGATACCGGCATCCTTCATCGCAATGCGGCAAGGTTCGATGGTGCGCTGAACCAGGTCTTCCACCAACGCTTCGAGCTTGGAACGGGAGATTTTTACGTTCAGGTGCTTAGGACCAGTGGCGTCTGCCGTGATATACGGCAGGTTCACGTCGGTCGACTGGCTCGAGGACAGTTCGATCTTGGCTTTTTCAGCGGCTTCTTTCAGGCGCTGCATGGCCAGCGGGTCACCCTTGAGGTTCATGCCGCTTTCTTTCTTGAACTCGTCGACGAGGTAGTCGATCAGGCGGATGTCGAAGTCTTCACCACCGAGGAACGTGTCACCGTTGGTTGCCAGTACTTCGAACTGGTGCTCGCCGTCGACTTCAGCGATTTCGATCACGGAAACGTCGAAGGTACCGCCACCCAGGTCATAAACGATCACGGTGTGATCGCCCTTGGCCTTGTCCATACCGTAGGCCAGAGCGGCCGCGGTCGGTTCGTTGATGATACGTTTTACGTCGAGGCCCGCGATGCGGCCAGCGTCTTTGGTCGCCTGGCGCTGGCTGTCGTTGAAATAGGCAGGAACAGTAATGACCGCCTCAGTCACCGCTTCGCCGAGGTAATCTTCGGCGGTTTTCTTCATTTTCTTGAGGATTTCAGCCGAAATCTGTGGCGGCGCCATTTTCTGGCCGTTCACTTCAACCCAGGCGTCGCCGTTGTCAGCCTTGGCGATTTTGTAAGGCACCATCTTGATGTCTTTCTGAACGACTTCTTCGTCGAACTTGCGACCGATCAGACGCTTCACCGCGTACAGGGTGTTATGCGGATTGGTCACTGCCTGACGCTTGGCCGACTGGCCAACCAGAATCTCGCCATCATTGGCGTAAGCGATGATCGACGGCGTAGTACGCGCGCCCTCAGCGTTTTCGATGACTTTGGCCTTGCCGTTTTCCAGCACGGAGACGCACGAGTTGGTGGTCCCCAGGTCGATACCGATAATCTTGCCCATGTTCTTAACTCTCCCGAAACTTGGATTTTGTTGCCGCAGCAGTGGTGGCTAACTGCGGTAGCACTTAAACGCTTGACTTATAGATGGGGCCGCCAAGACCGATTTCAAGCCTGCTCATCAATCGAAGGCGAAACCGGCGCTGGCGTCTTGCTGACCACGACCATGGCCGGGCGCAGCAGACGACCGTTAAGCAGATAGCCCTTCTGGAAAACCTTCAGCACACTGTTTGGCTCGACATCAGCACTTTCCTGCATCGCCATGGCCTGGTGGTGCTCGGCGTTGAAGGGCTCACCATGCGGATCAAGGGTTTCGAGCTGATAACGCTTGAGAGTGTCCTGGAACATTTTCAGGGTCAGCTCGATGCCTTCACGCATCGGACGAATGTTTTCGTCATCCGGGTTGGACAGCTCCAGGCCACGCTCCAGGCTGTCGATGATCGGCAGCAGGTCGCCTGCAAAACGCTCCAGGGCGAATTTATGAGCCTTCTCTACATCCTGCTCGGCGCGACGGCGGACATTCTGCAGGTCGGCGGCGACACGCAACGCCTGATCCTGCGCACCGGCCAGTTGCTCCTCGAGCACTTGTACACGTGCCGCCAGGTCTTCACCGGAATCCTGGGAAGCCTGATTGGCGTCTAGATTTTGCGTGTCCTGCGTCTGTTCGTCAGCCATAGATTTCTCCTCTCAACTTCGTCCGCGAGCTCAACTCGCGCTTCTGCCCCGGTATATGGGGCCGGGTTTTGCAGCTTCAAGGGCCATCTGACGAATTGACCTTACAAAAAACCGCTGCATAACCATTCCCCTTAGCGCTAAGAAAATCATCTGTCCACGCAAATCGAGCTAAGCAGGGGCATTGTCAGGCCAAAACAAAACACTGTATAAATAACCAGACCTAAAGCCTGGGAGCGGCCTTATGCTGGTGCACCTGTCCGTACACAACTACGCCATCGTCGAACACCTCGACCTCGAACTTGATCGAGGCATGAGTGTGATCACCGGTGAAACCGGCGCTGGCAAGTCGATCATGCTCGATGCCCTGGGCCTGACGCTGGGCGACCGCGCCGACAGCGGCGTGGTTCGCCCCGGAGCGGATAAAGCCGACATCCTGGCGACGTTCGACTTGCTCGACATCCCCGAGGCCAGTGCCTGGCTGGCCGAACGCGACCTGGACACCGACGGCCTGTGCATCCTGCGCCGGGTCATCACCGCCGAAGGCCGCTCCCGAGGCTACATCAACGGCACGCCCTGCCCCCTGGGCGACCTCAAGGCCCTCGGCGAGCTGCTGATCGACATTCACAGCCAGCACGAACACCAATCCCTGCTCAAGACCGATACCCATCGACGCCTGCTGGATGAATACGCCGGCGCCACGGACCTGGCCCGCCAGGTCCAACTGGCGGCCCAACGCTGGCGCCAGACCCGGCAGGAACTGGATCGTCTTTCCAACTCCGGTGACGAACAGCGTGCTCGTCACCAGTTGTTGAGCTACCAGCTCGAAGAGCTGGAGAACCTGGCCCTGGGTGAAAATGAACTGGAAGAACTGGAGCAGGAACACAAGAACCTGACCAACGCCGAAACCCTGCTGAGCATTTGCCGGCAAGTGGTCGAACAATGCAGCGAGAGCGATTCAGGCAATGTGCTCAACGCACTGACAGCGAGCTTGAACCGGCTCTCCAGCGTGAACAATTCGGTGGGCACCCTGAACGAAGCGACCAACCTGCTGACGAGTGCGCAGATCCAGGTCGAAGAAGCCGTCGGGGAGCTGAATCGGTTCCTCGATCATTTCGATGCCGACCCGGCCCGCCTGCAATACCTGGAAGAGCGCCTGGACTCCATCTATACACTGGCGCGCAAGCACCGCATCCAGCCGACCGATGTTGCCGAACTCCAGCAGCGGCTGCTGGAAGAGCTGGAAACCCTGAACGCCAACGATGAATCCATCGAGCGCCTGGGGGACGAACTGGCTTCTTATGCCCGTCATTACCAGGAAAAGGCCAAGGAGCTCAGTGAACTGCGGCAGCGCGCCGCAACAGGGCTGGCCAGCGCCGTGGAGCAGGAAATCCAGCGCCTGGGCATGCCGGGCGGTCGCTTCACCATAGAATTGCGCCCCAACGCTGGTGCCGAGCTCCAGCCCAATGGCCTGGAGCAAGTGGAACTGCTGGCCAGCGCCAACCCCGGGCAACCGCTCAAGGCCCTGGCCAAAGTCGCCTCCGGCGGCGAGCTGTCACGAATCAGCCTGGCCATCCAGGTGATCACCGCGCAGACCTCTCGCGTGCCGACGCTGGTATTCGACGAAGTGGACGTGGGCATCGGTGGCCCAACCGCGGAAATTGTCGGCCAGTTGCTTCGGCGGCTGGGGGAACGCGGCCAGGTGCTGACGGTGACTCACCTACCCCAGGTCGCCGCCCAGGGACACCAGCATTTATTTGTGCACAAGGTACGTGGCGAAGACGCCACGCGTACCGCCGTGTCCAAGCTCAACAAAAACGAGCGTGTGGAAGAGGTGGCGCGAATGCTCGGAGGTATCGACCTCACTAAGGAATCCCTGGCCCACGCGAAAAAAATGGTCGTTACCGTAAAAACCTGACAAAAACCGCACAGCAAGAAGGCGACCCTAGGGTCGCCTTCTTTCGTTTGGGAGCTGTGGGCTCACACAACGAGCTTACTTCCTCTTGCGCACATGCAAGACGAGATGGTGATCGATCAGCTCGAAGCCATACTTTTCAGCAATTTCTTTTTGCAGCGCTTCGATTTCCGGACTGATGAACTCGATGACCTCACGGGTATCCACGTCCACCATGTGATCGTGGTGCTCCCCGTCAGCCAATTCAAAGACCGCATGACCGCCATCGAAATTATGACGAGCCACAAGACCCGCAGCCTCGAACTGAGTCAGAACACGGTAAACCGTGGCCAGACCGACGTCCTCACCAGCCTCCATAAGCGCCTTATAGACATCTTCAGCACTCATGTGGCGTTGCTCGGCGGAATCGAGCATTTGTAGAATTTTGACCCGTGGCAGGGTCACTTTGAGGCCGGCTTTGCGTAGTTCGCTATTTTCAACCATGGTCAGCTTTCTCGCGATGCTGCTTCGCAGCTTCTCTTAATGCGGGTATGATCGGCGTTTACGTTGTCCCAGCCAAGATAGTGGAAGTCGCCCACCGATGCAAAACACCAAGCTCTTGCTAACCAGTTTCACCTTTGTGGGACTGCTCGCACTCGCCGGTTGTTCATTCCCCGGGGTTTACAAAATCGACATCCAGCAGGGCAATGTCGTCACGCAGGACATGATAGACCAGTTACGCCCGGGAATGACCCGCCGGCAAGTACGGTTTATCATGGGTAACCCCCTGCTGACCGACACGTTCCATGCCGATCGCTGGGATTACCTGTACAGCTTGCAGCCAGGCGGCGGTGAGCGCCAACAGGAACGCATCAGCGTTATCTTTAGCCCCAACGACCAACTCGTCAGCCTGTCAGGCGATTTCATGCCTGGCGTGAGCCGTGACGAGGCCATCCTGGGCAAGGATAGCGACAACACCATGACCGACCCGGCCCAGAATGCCGAACAGCCGAAACCGGAAAAACCGGCCAAGCCAGGTTCGTTGCTGGACCAGATCCAGAAGGACGTGGACCAGGTCGAGACTGTACCAGTCCCGACGCCAGAGCCCCTGGACACCTCGCCGCAATAAATTGCGGCAATAAAAAAACCCGGCATGCCGGGTTTTTTTATTGCCTGTCATTCAAGCCAGGTTATTGCTCCGATTGACGCGCCTGGGCAGCCTTAGCCGCGCGCAAGCGACGAACTTCTTTCGGATCGGCCAACAACGGTCGATAAATCTCTAGTCGATCAGCCGCCTGCACCACCTGGCGCTCCGGATCGGCAACCACTTTGCCAAAAATCCCCACCGGGCAAGTCACCAGGTCCAGCTCCGGAAACACATCGCCAATGCCTGATGCCAGCAGTGCTGCACGAACACTCGAGCCTTCCTGCACCAGGCATGCATGCAAGACCTGGCGCTCCGCCGAGGCATACACCACTTCTACCTCAATCAACGCCTGAGCTCTGCATTCTGCTTGGCCCGCTGGCAGAACGCATCGACCAGGGTATTGGCGGCCTGATTGAACAGCGGCCCCAGCGTCGCCCGCACCAGAGGGCCGGCGTAGTCGAACGACAGGTCCAGGCTGATCTTGCAGGCCTTTTCGCCCAGAGGCTTGAACACCCAGACACCGTGGAGCTGATTGAAAGGCCCTTCTTCCAGATTCATCTCGATGGACTGCCCTGGTACCAGCGTATTGCGCGTGACAAAGCGCTGGCTCAAGCCGCTCTTGGCAATGTTGAGGCTGGCGCGCATATGCGTTTCAGAGCTCTCCAGCACCTCGGCCGATGAGCACCACGGCAGGAACTCCGGGTAGCTCGCCACATCGTTGACCAGGTCATACAGCGCCTGCGCCGGGTAGGGCAGCAAGGCCGAGCGTTGAATATGTGTCGTCATGTAAGCGTCACTTCCACAGCTGGGCGGCAAACACTACAAGAATGCCGATGGGCGCCACGTAGCGCATCAAGAACAGGCTCAAACCAAACAATACTGGACTACGCAGCGACAATTCATCACGCACCGCTTCACGCCCCATGATCCACCCTGCAAATACGACGAAACACAAACCACCCAATGGCAGCATGATCCGTGAGGTGAAGAAATCAATCACGCCGAAGAAATCCAGCCCTCCGGCTGCGCCCCACCGGTAGAGGTGGAAGAGCCCGTCTTCGCTCACGAAAAACTTCGCCTGCTTCCATATATTGAAGGAAAACACCGTACCCAGACCGACAAACCAGCAGGTAAAGGCCAGCCAAAAGGTCACCCAGGCACGACTGAGCCGAGTCCGTTCAACCAGGTAAGCCACCATGGGCTCCAACAGGGAAATGGCCGAGCTCCAGGCCGCAATGGCTACCAGGAGGAAAAATACCACGCCCATCACTTGGCCGAAGGCCATGTTGCCAAAGGCAAAAGGCAGGCTGACAAACATCAGCCCCGGCCCCTCACTGGGGTTCAGGCCGGCGGCGAACACAATCGGAAACAACGCCACTCCCGCCAACAACGATACGAAGGTATCCAACAGCGCGACACCGACAACGGTCCGGGTCAGGGACGCATTCTTGGGCATGTAGGCGCCATAGATCATGATCGAACCGACCCCGACGCTCAGGGAGAAAAACGCATGCCCCATGGCCGGCAGCAGGCCCTCCATGACTTTCTCCGGCTGGAAGTCGAACATGAAATGCACGCCCTCCATGAAATGCCCAGTGGTCATGCTGTAACCCAGCAGCACCAGGATCATCACGAACAGCAACGGCATCATGATCCGCAGGCTGCGTTCAAGCCCGGCCACCACGCCCCGGGCAATCACCACCGCCGAGAGCACCATGAAAATCGTGTGCCAGAGGGTCAGCCTCCAGGGATCGGCAATCACATTGCCAAAGTAGGCGCCTACCTGATCAGGCGTCACACCCTGAAAATCCCCACGCCCCATGTCGATGATGTAATCCAGCGACCAACCACCGACCACGCTATAGAAAGACAGGATCAACAGCGCCGTGATCATCCCGGCGAAGGCACCCCACGACCACTTGGCCGAATGCCCTGCTTCCACCGCCAGCACCTTCAGGGCATTGGCCGGGCTTTGCCGGGCCCGACGACCGATCAGGGTTTCGGCCAGCATGACCGGCGCGCCGATCAACGCAATGCACGCCAGGAACATCAGTACGAAGGCACCGCCACCGTAGACGCCGACCATGTAGGGGAATTTCCAGATACTGCCCAGCCCCACCGCCGAACCGGTTGCAGCGAATATAAAGACCCAGCGGCTAGCCCAACTGCCGTGGACAGAAACCTTGTCTGTCGACATCGTGATCACGCCCAAGCATTCAAAAAAGAGGCCGCATTGTCCGGGATTCACTCAACGTGCTCAAGCACGCTGCTTCACCGTAGCCGACACGCACGCAACTGCCTATAATGCCGCCCCTATGGCTAAACAGAAGAAACACCCCACAGGGACCATCGCGCAAAATAAAAAGGCGCGACACGATTACTTCATCGAACAGCGTTTCGAGGCTGGCATGGTCCTGGCCGGCTGGGAAGTAAAGAGCCTGCGTGCCGGCAAGGCGCAACTGGTCGACAGCTACGTGCTGCTCAAGGACGGCGAGGCCTGGCTGCTGGGCAGCCATTTCACGCCGCTGACCACCGCCAGCACCCACGTGATCGCCGACCCGACACGCTCACGCAAGCTGCTGCTCAACAAGCGCGAGCTGGAAAAGCTCTTCGCCTCCGTGCAGCAGAAGGGCTACACCTGCGTCTGCACGTCGCTGTACTGGAGCAAGCACTTGATCAAGTGCGAAATTGCCCTGGGCAAGGGCAAGAAGGAATACGACAAGCGCGACACCGAACGCGAACGCGATGCCGGCCGCGAGCTGCAGCGCGCGGTGCGCAACAAGGGCAAGGAAGACTAGCCCGGGATCGACAGCGGGAACCGAGCTTGCTCGCGATGACGACACAGGCGACATTGATGTGTCAGACAAGCTCGCTCCCACATGGATCCTGCGCCGATCACACAATGATGATCGAGCATAAATCCCATGTGGGAGCGGGCTTGCTCGCGAATGCGATCACCCAACCACCACAGCACTAACTGACTACATGCCTTTACGCCGCTCCGCCCGCGCCACGCGCTGCACTTCCTGACGCACCTCTTCCAAAACCTCCTGCACATACAAGATATGCCGGCTGGACACTTCCCGCGCTTGTTCGGCGTGCCCGGCCATAATCGCCTGGTACAACTCCCGGTGCTGGCTGATCAACATGTCGCGGGTTTCACTGCGCTGCTTGTACATACCGCCGATGTTGGTCACCACGTTGCGCTTGAGCAGGTCGAACAGGCCGCGGATGGTGTGCAGCAACACCGCGTTATGACTGGCCTCGGCAATCGCCAGGTGAAACCGGGCATCCGCCGCGCCCTCCTCCACCCGGCTCACCTCCTCGTGACGCGAGTAACAGTCCTGCAGTTCGTCGAATGCCGCCGTCAGCCGCTCGCGGTCCACCTCCGTGGCCCGCTGCGCCGCGTAATAAGCACAGGACGCTTCCAAGGTGTGACGGAACTCCAGCAAGTCACGCTGCGCTTCGGGATTGCTTTCCAAAAGCTGCAGCAGCGGATCACTGAACGTCGAGCCCAGCGACTCCACCACATAGTTGCCGCCGCCCTGGCGACTGACCAACAAGCCTTTGGCCGCCAGTTTCTGGATCGCCTCGCGCAACGAAGGGCGTGACACACCGAACTGCTCAGCCAGGGTCCGTTCGGCCGGCAGCCGCTCACCCGACTTGAGCGTGCCCTCAAGGATCATGCCTTCAAGCCGCTCGACAATATCGTCAGACAAACGGCGCTGACGAATCTGATCAAACCCCATAACTCAATTCTCCACGATCCCGACGGCTCGCCGGGCTCTCTATTCTGGCCCATCCGGGGCTTATCCACACCCATCAAAAGCCGTTTTCACCACCGGATCAGATGCCCTCTGCACCGCTTATTCGACGAAAGTTTCAGGGCGGCAAATTGACACACGACAACCAAGGCTTTTACCCTAGCCAACAGCGCTTGTAAATTGGTATTACCAATTATCCAAAGCGCTGATCAGTGCCTGACCAACAACAATTAGGGGCCCACCCACCATGCAAACCTGGCAACAGCTCTACAATCCGCTCGGCAGTCTCGGCTTGTCCGCACTCGCGGCCGTCATTCCCATCGTCTTTTTCTTCCTGGCCCTGGCGGTGTTTCGCCTCAAGGGGCATGTGGCCGGCGGCGTCACCCTGGCCCTGGCGATTGCCGTGGCGATTTTCGCGTTCAATATGCCCGCCGACATGGCCTTTGCCGCCGCCGGCTATGGCTTTGCCTACGGTCTATGGCCCATCGCCTGGATCATCGTCGCCGCCGTATTCCTCTACAAACTGACGGTCAAGAGCGGCCAGTTCGAGGTGATTCGCAGCTCGGTGCTGTCGATTACCGATGACCAACGCTTGCAAGTGCTGCTGATCGGCTTTTGCTTCGGCGCATTTCTGGAAGGTGCCGCCGGTTTCGGTGCTCCGGTGGCGATCACTGCCGCCCTGCTAGTCGGCCTGGGCTTCAACCCCCTGTACGCCGCGGGCCTGTGCCTGATCGCCAACACCGCACCGGTAGCGTTCGGTGCGCTGGGCATTCCGATCATCGTGGCCGGTCAGGTCACCGGGATCGACGCCTTCAAGATCGGCGCCATGACCGGTCGCCAGTTGCCCTTGCTGTCGTTGTTCGTGCCGTTCTGGCTGGTGTTCATGATGGACGGTCTGCGCGGCGTGCGGGAAACCTGGCCAGCTGCGCTGGTAGCAGGCTTGAGCTTCGCCATCACCCAGTACTTCACCTCCAACTTCATTGGCCCGGAACTGCCGGACATCACCTCCGCCCTGGCCAGCCTGATTTCCCTGACGCTGTTCCTGAAAGTCTGGCAGCCCAAGCGCACCGCTGGCGCCCAGATTGCCGGCGCCACCTCCAGCGCAACGGTCACCGCCAACGTCGGCGGTTTCGGCCAACCGCGCAGCACCGTGGCTTCGCCCTACAGCCTGGGGAAAATCATCAAGGCCTGGTCGCCGTTCCTGATCCTGACCGTATTGGTGACGATCTGGACCCTCAAGCCGTTCAAGGCGATGTTCGCCGCTGGCGGCTCGATGTACGGCTGGGTGTTCAACTTCGCCATCCCGCATCTGGACCAGATGGTGATCAAGGTCGCGCCCATCGTGCTCAACCCCACCGCCCTTCCGGCCGTGTTCAAGCTTGATCCGATTTCCGCCACCGGCACGGCGATTTTCTTCTCCGCACTGATCTCGATGCTGGTGCTGAACATCAACATCAGAACTGGTCTTACCACTTTTAAAGAGACACTGTTCGAGCTGCGCTGGCCGATCCTGTCCATCGGCATGGTGCTGGCGTTCGCCTTCGTCACCAACTACTCGGGCATGTCGTCGACCATGGCCCTGGTGCTGGCCGGCACGGGCGCGGCGTTCCCGTTCTTCTCGCCGTTCCTGGGTTGGCTGGGTGTATTCCTGACCGGTTCCGATACGTCGTCCAACGCGCTGTTCAGCTCGCTGCAAGCCACCACCGCGCACCAGATCGGCGTCCACGACACCTTGCTCGTCGCGGCCAATACCAGCGGCGGCGTGACCGGCAAAATGATCTCGCCACAATCGATCGCGGTGGCGTGCGCCGCGACCGGGCTGGTGGGCAAGGAATCGGATCTGTTCCGTTTCACCCTCAAACACAGCCTATTCTTTGCAACGATTGTCGGCCTGATCACGCTGGCCCAGGCCTACTGGTTTACCGGCATGCTGGTTCATTAAGTCCTACACATAACACTGGAAAACCGACGCCGAACCGTGACTCGGCGTCTGCCAATCACCACCGGGTCTGCAAGGCTGCTGAAAGATTTCCTGTCTATATTCAGCAGCCTCAGCGGACGGAGAACCGGGACCACCCGGAGACACGCCTGATGAGCGAGCTTTTTTACAACGCCGTGCCGAACGCGACCCGTGTCGCCCCGCCAGTGCCCGAACCGCGGCAGTACCCCAGCGAGAAACCGCAACGGGTCTACCTGTTCGGCACGTGCGTGGTGGACTTGTTCTATCCCGAAGCCGGGATGGATGCGATTCATCTGCTGGAGCGCGAAGGGATCCGGGTGGACTACCCGCAAGGGCAAAGTTGCTGCGGCCAACCGGCCTACACCTCGGGCTACACCGAGCAAGCGCGGACGGTGGCACGGGCGCAGTTGGCCTTGTTCGCCGAAGACTATCCGGTGGTCGTGCCCTCGGGCTCCTGCGCCGGCATGCTGCGCGAGCATTACGCCGACCTGTTCAAGGACGAGCCCGACACGCTCAAACAGGTCCAGGCCCTGGCCGCCCGGACCTATGAACTGGCCGAATTCCTGCTGTTTGTCTGCAAGGTGCAGTTGAACGACAGCGGCAAGCCGGTGAAGGTTGCGCTGCACACGTCCTGCTCGGCACGGCGTGAAATGAATACCCACCTGCACGGCCGTGCCTTATTGGCGCAGTTGCGCAATGTGGAACGAGTCGAACACAGCCACGAAAGCGAATGTTGTGGCTTTGGTGGGACGTTCAGCGTCCGTATGCCGGATATTTCCGGCGCGATGGTGGCCGACAAGACCCGAGCGCTGAAGGAATCCGGCGCGCATCAGGTCGTCAGCGCCGACTGCGGCTGCTTGATGAACATCAACGGCGCCCTGGAAAAACAGCAGGAGGCGCTACGCGGCCAGCACCTGGCGAGCTTCCTCTGGCAGCGTAGCGGAGGTGTCGCATGAGCACACCGACGCTGATTCCGACCGTTGAGGTGCAGGAAGATTTTCGCGCCCGAGCCCACAAGGCCCTGGACGACACGCAACTGCGAAACAACTTTCGCAGCGCGATGGATTCACTGATGACCAAACGGGCAACGTCCTTCAGCGATGCCCACGAAAGAGAACACCTGCGCGTGCTGGGCAATGCTGTCCGCGCCCGTGCGTTATCGAAGTTGCCCGACCTGCTCGAGCAACTTGAAAGCAACCTGACCCGCAACGGTGTGAACGTGCACTGGGCGGAAACGGTGGACGAAGCCAACGGCATCGTCCTCTCGATCATCCGCGCTCACGAGGCGCGGCAAGTGATCAAGGGCAAATCGATGGTCAGCGAAGAGATGGAAATGAACCATTTCCTCGAGGCTCGGGACATTGAATGTCTTGAGTCCGACATGGGGGAATACATCGTCCAGCTCGACCACGAGAAGCCTTCACACATCATTATGCCGGCGATCCACAAGAATGCCGGTCAGGTCGCGTCCTTGTTCCACGACAAACTCGGCGTGGAGTACACCAAGGACGTTGACCAACTCATTCAGATCGGTCGCAAGGTATTGCGGCAGAAATTCTTCGAGGCCGACATCGGCGTCTCCGGCGTCAACTTCGCCGTCGCCGAAACCGGCACGCTGTTGCTGGTGGAAAACGAAGGCAACGGGCGGATGTCCACCACCGTGCCGCCGGTGCATATTGCCGTGACTGGCATCGAAAAAGTCGTCGAGAACCTGCGCGACGTCGTGCCACTGCTCTCGCTACTGACCCGTTCGGCCCTCGGCCAGCCGATCACCACCTACGTCAACATGATCTCCGGCCCGCGCAAGGCTGACGAACTGGACGGTCCCCAGGAAGTCCACCTGGTCCTGCTCGACAACGGTCGCAGCCAGGCGTTTGCCGACAGCGAATTGCGCCAGACGCTGAACTGCATTCGCTGCGGCGCCTGTATGAATCATTGCCCGGTCTATACCCGAATCGGCGGTCATGCCTACGGCGAGGTTTACCCGGGGCCTATCGGAAAAATCATCACGCCGCACATGGTCGGCCTGGCCAAGGTGCCGGACCACCCGAGCGCCTCTTCACTGTGCGGCGCCTGCGGTGAAGTGTGTCCGGTGAAAATTCCGATCCCGGCTTTGCTGCGACGGCTGCGCGAAGAAAACGTCAAGGCGCCGGACAGCCCCCATCAAGTGATGCGCGGCCAGGGCAGCAAGTACTCACCCAAGGAACGCTTCATCTGGAATGCCTGGGCTCGGCTCAACAGCTCGCCACGGTTGTATCGGCTGTTCGGGTTCCTCGCCACGCGCCTGCGCGCCCTGACGCCCAAAAACGTCGGCCCATGGACCCAGAACCACAGCGCCCCCAAACCCGCCGCCCGCTCATTGCATGACCTGGCCCGTGAACACCTGAACCCGCCGGGAGACCGCCGATGAGCGCCAAGGACAATATCCTCGCCAAACTGCGCAAAAGCCTGACCGGCGCCACGCCGGTTGCCGACAACTTCGACGTCGAGCTGGTGACGCAAACCTATCGCTATGCGCCCGAGGAGCGCATCCCGCAATTGCGCAAGCTGATGGAAGCGGTGCACACCGAAATCCACCTCACATCCGACGAAGGCTGGCCGGCCCTGCTCGCGCAATTGCTGCGCGACCGACAATTACCGAGCCTGCTCATCGCCCCGACCACCGCGCACGGGAAAAAAATCACACAGTTCTGGGCGAACCATCCGGACCTGCCAACCCTCAAGGCCTACGACCGCCCGGTAGAAGAGTGGAAGGCCGAGTTGTTCAACGACACCCCCGCCAGCCTCACCGGCACCCTCGGCGCCATCGCCGCCACCGGCAGCTTGATTCTCTGGCCAACGCGGGAAGAACCGCGGCTGATGAGCCTGGTGCCACCGGTACATTTCGCCCTGCTCAAAGCCAGCCAAATCCGTGACAACTTCTATGAAGTGCAGCAGGAATTCGCATGGGCCCAGGGCATGCCCAGCAACGCCTTGCTGGTATCGGGCCCGTCGAAAACCGCCGACATCGAACAAGTCCTGGCCTACGGCGCCCATGGTCCGAAGGATCTGGTGGTTTTGATTCTGGAGGACCAATGACCCTTCCGGCCCCTTTCCTGCGTGATGTACAGCAACTGATTCCGCAAAAACGACGTTTCGACGATCCGCTGTCGACCTTGGCCTTCGGTACCGACGCCAGTTTCTATCGGTTGATTCCGAAACTGGTGGTACGCGTCGAATCCGAAGATGAAGTGATTGCCCTGCTGAAACTGGCCCAGCGCGACCAGGTGCCGGTCACCTTCCGCGCCGCCGGCACCAGCCTGTCCGGGCAGGCCATCAGCGACTCGGTGCTGATTGTGCTGGGGGATAACTGGAACGGGCGCGAGATTCGTGAACAAGGCACGCAGATCCGCTTGCAGCCCGGCGTGATCGGCGCCCAGGCCAACGCCTGGCTGGCCCCGTTCGGGCGCAAGATCGGCCCTGATCCGGCGTCGATCAACGCCTGCAAAATCGGCGGCATCGTCGCCAACAACGCCAGCGGCATGTGCTGCGGAACGGCGCAGAACACCTATCACACCCTGGCCGGCATCCGCCTGGTACTGGCCGATGGCACACGCCTGGATACCGAAGACGACAGCAGCGTGGCGGCTTTTCGTACGAGCCATGGCGAACTGCTGGAACGCCTGGCGACTCTGGGCCGCGAGACCCGCGCCAACACTGAATTGGCTGCGCGAATTCGGCATAAATATCGTCTGAAAAATACCACCGGCCTATCACTCAATGCCCTGGTGGATTTTGACGAGCCTGTGGATATCTTGAGCCACCTGCTGGTCGGCTCCGAAGGCACCCTAGGCTTCATCAGTGCGGTGACCTACAACACCGTCATCGACCATCCGAACAAAGCCTCGGCCCTGATCGTATTCCCCAATGTGGAAACCTGCTGCAACGCCGTCAGCGTGCTAAAAAGCCAGCCCGTCTCGGCCGTGGAACTGCTGGACCGTCGCAGCCTGCGCTCGGTGCAGGAGAAACCGGGCATGCCAGATTTCGTACAGCATCTGTCGACCAATGCCTGCGCCTTGCTGATCGAATCCCGCGCCGCGTCCTCATCGCTACTGCAAGAACAGCTGGCCCGGATCATGGCCGCCCTGGCCGGTTTCCCGGTGGAAAAACAGGTTGATTTTACCGAAGACCCACGGGAAAACGCCCGGCTCTGGGCGATCCGCAAAGACACCTTTCCAGCCGTGGGTGCGGTACGTAAAACCGGGACCACGGTAATCATCGAAGACGTGACCTTCCCGGTGGAACAACTGGCCCTGGGCGTGAACCGCCTGATCGAGCTGTTCGACAAACATCACTACGACGAAGCGATCCTTTTCGGACACGCACTGGAAGGCAATCTGCACTTCGTCTTCACCCAAGGCTTCAACAACCCTGAAGAAGTCGCACGCTACCAGGCGTTCATGGATGAGGTGGCGCAGTTGGTGGCGGTGGAGTTCGGCGGCTCGCTGAAAGCCGAACACGGCACTGGGCGCAACATGGCGCCGTTCGTCGAGCTGGAGTGGGGCAGCGACGCCTACCAATTGATGTGGCAGCTCAAACGCCTGCTCGATCCCAACGGCATCCTCAACCCGGACGTGGTGCTCAGCGAAGATCCGCAAATCCACCTCAAGCACCTCAAACCGCTGCCGGCCGCCGATGAGATTGTGGATAAGTGCATCGAGTGCGGTTTTTGCGAGCCGGTGTGCCCGTCCAAGGACCTGACCTTGAGCCCGCGCCAGCGCATCGTGATCTGGCGGGATATCCAAGCGAAGAAACGCGCAGGCACCGACACCACCGAACTGGAACGTGCCTACCAATACCAGGGCATCGATACCTGCGCCGCCACGGGCCTGTGTGCACAACGTTGCCCGGTCGGCATCAATACCGGCGAACTGGTGAAAAAACTGCGCAGCCGTGACGCGACGAAGACGAAAACCGCCAACTGGATTGAAGGAAATTTCGCCACCACACTGCAAGGCGCACGCTTCGCCCTGCACGTCGCCAACGGCGCACGCATGCTGCTGGGCGCGCCTCGCCTGGCGAAACTGTCGGCCTCGTTGACGCACCTGTCCAAGGGCCAGGTGCCACAGTGGACCAACGCCATGCCCCAGCCGGAAAAGGCCATCCGCGTAAGCGTCACCGTGTCGGACGAGCGCCCGAGAGTCGTGTACCTGGCGGCATGCGTGTCGCGGGTCATGGGCCCAACGGCGAAGGACAAAGAGCAGATGTCGCTGTACGACAAGACCCGCGGCCTGCTGGAAAAGGCCGGTTATCAAGTGGTCTTTCCAGACAATGTGGACAGCCTCTGCTGCGGCCAGCCCTTTGCGTCCAAAGGCTACACAGAACAGGCCGAGCATAAGCGCCAGGAACTGATCGGCGCCTTGCTGCACGCCAGTCGCGGCGGGCTCGACCCCATCTACTGTGACACCAGCCCCTGCACATTGCGGCTGGTCCAGGACCTTGGCGACGTGCGCCTGGACCTGTATGACCCGGTGCGTTTCATCCGCACCCACTTGATGGATCGACTCGACTTCACTCCCCAAGAGGCGCCCATCGCCGTGCACGTCACGTGCAGCACGCAGCACCTTGGCGAAAGCCAGGCGCTGATCGACCTGGCGCGCCAATGCAGTAAAAACGTGGTCATCCCGGAAGGCATCCATTGTTGCGGTTTCGCCGGCGACAAAGGCTTCTCCACGCCAGAGCTGAACGCCCACTCGCTGCGCTCACTGAAGGACGCGGTACAGCATTGCAGCGAAGGGATTTCCACCAGCCGCACCTGCGAGATAGGTCTTACACAACACGGCGCAATCGACTACCACGGACTGGTCTATCTGGTTGACCGTGTCACCCGCCCCAAACCCGCTGAGGGAGAGGGCCTTGCCGCGGGACTCGAAGAAAAATCGAATTCCTGCGCATCGCTATAGTCACTTGAATAGGCCCGGCTCCGCTGGGCCATCCACCGACTCGGCCTGGCCGCGACTGTCCAGCGGCACCGAGACCCTACGTTCAAGGAGATACACATGAAGCGCACCGCACTTGCTGGCTTGTTCATTTCCGCTGCGATGTTGGCCTCTCCGGTGTTTGCAGATAGCCAGCCAGACCTTTGCCAGGTCAATCTGCAAAAAATCAAGGATGCGAAAGTCAGCACCGAGCAGATGAGCAAAAGCATGGAAAACGACATCGACGCCACCGTCAAGCAGGCCACGACCGAACAAGCCAAAGGCACCGAGGAAGGCAGCAAGAATTGCATCTCGCTGACCACCCAGGCTCTTCAGAAATTGCAGAACAACACCAAAGGCGATCAACAGTAATTGTCGCGTGCGGCCAACCTTCGGGTTGGCCTCAGACGCGGATTGGCGTACACTGCGAATGCCTGCTGCTCCTCCAGCTTCACGGAGCGGCAGGTTCGGGGCCGTTTAGGATTCGACGCCGGTTGCGAAACTTTAGGTGCATGCCGAGTTGGTAACAGAACTCGTAAATCCACTGTTGCAACTTCTATAGTTGCCAATGACGAAAACTACGGCCAGGAATTCGCTATCGCTGCGTAAGCAGCCTTAGACCCTGAGCTTCTGGTACCTTCGGGTCCAGCAATCATGAGGGGATGTCCGTAAACCCAAAGTGATTGTCATATAGAACGGAATCGCCGTGCAGTACGTTGTGGACGAATCGGCTAAAACTTACACAACTCGCCCAAAGCACCCTGCCCGTCGGGTCGCTGAGGGTTAACTTAATAGACACGGCTACGCATGTAGTACCGACAGCGGAGTACTGGCGGACGGGGGTTCAAATCCCCCCGGCTCCACCACTTCATCATCTAAAGACGTCCACGGACGTCTTTTTTTGTGCCTGAAATCCAGCAAAATCAAGGGTTTAAGCGCTATTGGGCTCCGTAGAGATTTTCTGAGTTCCAGCCATTTGGGTATTCCAAATGGTATTCCAAGCCATCCGGTGCTATTTTTTGGAATACCAAAACGGTGTCAGAGGTAGCTCTCATGCCTGCTCTAGCCCTTCGCCTCTCCGACCGCCAGCTCAAGGCAGTCAAGGCAAAAGACAAGGATTACGTCCTCAGCGATGGTGACGGCCTCCAGCTCCGAGTCAGGAGCAACGGCTCGATGCTGTGGAACTTCAACTACCGCGAGCCGGTAACCAAGAACCGTATCAATATGGGGCTCGGCACGTACCCAGAGCTCTCACTAGCGAACGCCAGGAAAAAAGTGGTGGAAGCGCGCGAGCTGCTTGCACAAGGCATTGATCCCAAGGTGCAACGCAATGCACAGGACGAAGCCAAACGAGCGGAGACGGAACACACGTTCGAGAACGTGGCCACCGCCTGGTTCGAGCTGAAGAAGGACTCCGTCACGCCAGCGTACGCCGAGGACATTTGGCGATCGCTCACGCTGCACGTATTTCCAGACCTGAAAACAACGCCGCTCTCGAAAATTACCGCACCGATGGTCATAGAACTGCTTCGTCCAATCGAGGCCAAAGGCAGTCTCGAGACAGTGAAGCGACTGAGCCAACGGCTCAACGAGATCATGACCTACGGGGTCAACTCAGGAATGATCTTCGCGAACCCCCTCAGCGGTATCCGGGCGGTATTCAAGAAGCCGAAGAAAGAGAAAATGGCTGCGCTTGCACCTGATGAACTTCCGGAGCTCATGCTGGAAATCGCGAATGCCAGCATCAAGCGGATCACCCGCTGCCTGATCGAATGGCAACTGCACACCATGACCCGCCCCGCCGAAGCGGCCACCACCCGATGGATAGACATCGACTTCGACAAACGTATCTGGACCATCCCGCCGGAGCGCATGAAAAAGCGTCGTTCGCACACCATCCCGCTGACCGAACAGGCACTCGCGTTACTGGAGGCGCTCAAGCCCCACAGTGGTCACAGGGAATACGTGTTCCCGGCAGATAGAAACCCGCGCACCCACGCCAATAGCCAGACCGCCAACATGGCGTTGAAACGCATGGGCTTCCAGGACCGCTTGGTCAGCCACGGCATGCGCTCCATGGCCAGCACCATCCTGAACGAGCATGGGTGGGATCCGGAGCTGATCGAAGTCGCGCTGGCGCATGTCGACAAGGACGAAGTCCGAAGTGCCTACAACCGAGCTGACTATATCGAACGCCGTCGTCCGATGATGGCCTGGTGGAGTGACCACATCCAGAAAGCAGCCACTGGCAACCTGTCGGCATCTGCGATCAATCAAACCAGGGACCACAACGTCGTGCCCATACGGTGAGCGCTCACCGGACGCCACAGGTAACCGGAAATGACTCCCCAGATAGAGTGATAGTTGATTTGGCGACAGCGGCGACACCAGCGACAACCCGCGTCGTACTCGGCCTGCAGCATGGCGACAAAAGTGGCGACTGTCGCCGTTGCAAGTTTCGCTCTTGGGGCTTTCTCGGCTAAGCCCACGCGAGCGGGAAGGCTCCGCATTCCCACTCGCATGGGCTCTACGTAATTGCGTCTCACTGGACCACCTAATTGCATTGCCACTGACCAGTCGTTTGCGTTCGCGCTGACCAGCCGCTTGCTGTTGATGGGTGTCAGCGGGTGCCACTCAGCGCAAGTACGTCAGCCAAGCACTGAAGGCCTGCAACAGACCATAGCAGCCGGGCCGTCCGCAGGTAGGAGACATAAGAGTGAAGGCTGAAGGAAGTTTGCTGGCATAAAGATATCAGCTACAGTTTCAAGCGTGTTCGTGATTAGGGTGCTGGGCGGCCATCTACATGTCGATGTTTTGCCAAGAGATGTACATACCAATTGAAGGAGATAGCCATATGGGCCTCAAACCTGGACCAAAACCAATAGCTCAATCGACCGGAAAAGAAGACCAGCGTCGTCGTGTTACCCCCGAGAACAAGCCTAAACATCCTGATTTAGATGTGCATAAGCACAAAAAAGGTGAGTGACCAATCAAAGCCCCGTCTTCCATGACGGGGCTTTTTCATAAACATGAGAGCCGTGAATCAACGCTTAAGTACTTGCTTTTGACATTTGGGAAGCGTCACAACCAGTCGTGTATAAATATAATATCTGGTCCAGATGGGGTCTGTAGGTTGGGCGGTTCTGATGGCGCTTGGGGTTCATGATGGGTGGGGCAAGCAACCTGCCCATGGAACAGGACACTGTTGGGGAACAGGTATGTTTAGACTGATTACGGGCGCAACTTGCTCGGCCAGCGGCGACGCCACCAATTGGGGCGCCTATCGATATATACCTGATTCCACTTGCCGCGTATCAGTAGCATAGCCGAGTAATAGGAACTTCGAGATGAGCAAACAGGAAAAGGACATCCAATGGCTAGGCGAAGAGGACGCACACCTCGGCCCGGCAGCCCGTGCGGCATTGGGAATTCTTCTGGAGACAAGGGATTGGTCATGGTGGCATGACCAATCCAAGACATTCGACTGTCTTGATGACGCAGTGCCTCAGTACAGGCCTGCTGCGTGGGGCGGCGATGCCAGTCTGTTGGATGCCGATCAGTGGGTTGATCCGCTGAGGGCTCTGGCGCTGGCCCAAGCTTTTGAGAAACTGAAAAGCGGGCGCCGTGTAACCATCAAAGTGTCCAGATCCGTGTGGAGTTGGCCAGGGGGAAGCGGCACTGTTCACGCCTCCGTTCTGGAACTGTCCGACTTGCTTGGCCCATTGCGGGTGATTCCAGAATGGGAGGTTAACGCGAGACCGCGTTTTCCTATGCGTCCGGCATTGTCGAGCGGTCACTGCGTGATAACCAGCCCTACTCTTGGCCGTGATGCCCTCGGTATCAAAGCGCTTGAGGATGTTGAGTGGCGCGACGACGGCGAGGTAGTAGACATTGCCATCGCCGGTTCCGTCGAGGCAGTTCAGCAGATCAGGGCGGCGAAGTTGATCGTTATCTACGGTCAGCTCGCCAAGGATGCGTTCGCCAATGTAAGTGTGCTGCGCCGGGATCTATACGCGCAAAGTGTCGTTCACGTGCAGGCGGATGGGGAACGTGCAGCGGCTTGGTTGCAAGAAGTCGTCGGACTGTGGGTCTCGAACGGATGGCCTTTGTTGGACGCTATGCAGTTCGCTAACAAAGGTTTGGGCCTGGAGACGCTGATTCTGTCCTCTACCCAGTCATTCATTGTAGGCGCCAACGCATCCTACACTCGCTTCAAAACCGAGACCGAATCCATCACCTATTCAGGCGATCGTATTTATCTCAGGGACTATGAAGTAACTACTCCGCCTGAAGTGATTTCGCGGTCTGCGCCACCTACCGAGCGGGTCTTGACCGCCACCGTTGTCCAAGGCGCCAAGCAGTTACAGGCATGGCCGACAAGCGGCCAAGTAGATATCAACGTGGGCATTGAGCCGAAAACTCCTTTGCATGCAGCCATCCCGGCATTTCCCGAAGACAGAATTGAGTGGCAGGGAGACAGTAAGCTTCTTCAAGTCCACATGTTCGAACTGGGGCAGAAGCCGGTGAGTCAAACGCTGCTGCTGTCCAGAACAGGGAATTCTTCAGTTGTAACCTTCAACCATAACGCCGACGTTAATGAGATAGATCTGCGCTTTATCATCAGCGACGGCGCACAGCTTCTTCAAACCGCCCGCCTTCAGGCGGAGCGGGGCGGGGCAATCCGCTTCTTTATTGAAACTATTGTTACCCCGCTGGACCGGGCAAAAGCAGGGTTCGATGTCGCACTGCTGGTGAATGACAGCCTCGGGAAGCAGCCAAGCGTGACCGCCATTACCGCGGATGGAAGCGCTATGCATGTCGCGCTCAAAGAATACGATCTGACAACAGCGAGGCAGCAGTTGCTGAACGTGCTCGATGAAGCCGTCGCCAACCCGAACGCGCCGTTGGCACCTTTGATGGTCCGGTTGGCCAACCGCGGCAAGATCATAATGGATGGGTTGCGGGAAGTGATTCCCCAATGGCCGAGCAAGCTTGACAGAGTGCAGTTGGTCACTCAGAGCGATGCTTTCTTTCCCATTGAATACCTATTCGAGGGCACGTTGCCGGATTCTTCCCAGGCCCCGCTATGTGCAGAACGCGCAGGGTGCTTGAAAGCGGGCCGAGCAATTGCCGACTGTAGCATCCGCGCATCTGGCGACGCGTTATGCCCCATGGGTTTTTTGGGCGTGTCGGCGGTAATCGAGCGCCATACCTGGCAGACAGGACGGGCTGCGCAAGTGTGGGGGGCATCAGGCGAACAGCAACTCGAGCGGCACCGGATCAAGGATTTGTCGAGCATTGCATTCGCTGCCAGCAATAGGGCGGACGATTTCGAAGACGAAGACGTGTTGCCCCACGAGGTAGTAAGAATCGCAGGCATCGAGGCGGCTTTGGGGGTCAACAGCATTACGGACTGGAAGGCCTGGAAAGCCAGCCTCGAGGATTCCACGCCCTCACCTGCGCTGTTGCTGCTACTGATCCACTTAGAAGATAACGTCCTGTATGTGGGGGCGAACTCCGACCTCAATCAGGGCGCTATCGATCAGAAGCATATCCGCGATGCCCAGGTGGTCATTGCCATTGGTTGTTCAACCGGCTTAGGAGACGCGCGTGGCGGAAGCTTGCCGGCGATCCTTCAAAGAAACGGTGCTCGTGTGGTGATAGCGGCAATGACCACCGTGCTTGGCCGCCACGCCAACCGCGTCGCACGAGACTTGGCGACCACCTTGCGCGATGCGGCCCAGGCACCTAATTCGGCTTATGTAGGCACGATCATGAGCAATATCCGCAGAAAACTCCTAGCCGACGGGCTAGCCCTTGGCTTGGCGGTAGTGGCGTTCGGTGACGCAGATGTGGTGCTCGGCAACGCATGATCAATAGAGGCTGATATGTTTCGAGTACGGGCAGTTCAAGTTCAACAGGGTGACGCGCTGTTAGTGAGCTATGGCATGGCTGAGCGTCCACGCCACCTGCTCGTCGATGGCGGTCCATCCCAATCGATCGCCACGCTGTTGTCCGTGCTTGAGCGCGCACGGGTGGACGAAGTGCTGAAGCTCGAGGCATTGGTGGTCACTCATTATGATCTTGACCATATTCAGGGCGTAATTGAATTGCTCGAAGCGCTACCACCGTGGCTGGAAATCGAAGACGTCTGGTTCAACGGTTACCACCATCTGGGCGCCGCCGACGCCTTGGGTGCGAAGGAGGCTGACGCGCTGTCCGCCCTTATCCGCAAGCTTGGGTTGCCTTGGAACAAGTATTTTCAAAAAAACGGGGACGACAACGTGGGTCGAGCCGTCTTGCAGGCTTCGAAGCCAGTCTTTCTGCCAGACGGGCTCGAAATCCGAGTGCTTTCGCCTGATCAGCGCGGGCTGTCTGCACTGGCCAGGGTTTGGAAAAATCCGGCCGTACCGCCCGCCGAGCCACACCAGGTACCAGGGGATGCCCTCGGCCGTGCCGACACATGGCCACCGAAGGAGTTTTCTGCCACGCGCGTCCACTCGTATACGCCGGATCGCTCAATACCAAACCAAAGCAGCATTGCCTTGCTTCTAACCTTTGATAACAAGCGTGCGTTACTCGCCGGGGACGCATTTGCAGAGGTGGTGAAGGCAGGGCTTGAGCTGAATGGCCCGGGCGTAGATACCGTCGACCTTTTGAAAGTGTCTCATCACGGCAGTAAAGGAAACACTCACATGCCCCTGTTGAAGCTGATGGGGTGCAAACGTTTTCTGATCAGCACCAGCGGCAAAACGCACAGCCACCCCGACCATGGGTTGATAGAACGTCTGGTTGCAGATGGCCGGAGCCCAGAAATTATATTCAACTACAACACGGGGTGGTCTGGAAAATGGAAGCAACGCCCTCAAGGTTGGCCTTTCTATAGCGCTCGTTATCCCGAATACGGCGACCGATTTGTGGATGTTCTGCTTTAGGTTGGGCCCACTGTTAGAGCGTTGACTCTTCAAGCCCACTAGGGCGGGGCTTGGTCATACACCGCCGGATGGCCGACTCCCTGTCAGTTCTGGCATGGCCGACTGAACGGTTTGTGAGAGAGAAACCGCAGACACTCCGAACCACAGGAATCGCCCCAATACCGATCTGCTCAGCCTGGTGGAACTTCTCGGCAATAGATTCGGCTGCGGGATCCTGCCCTATTAGATCTACTGGGTCCATGGTTCAACTTTTCGGTTGAGAATGATGATATCCGTGAGCCTTTTGATCGGGTTTAAAGCAACATCACCCGCAGCCTGAGCACGCCCGAGCAGACAGCGCGTCTGCGGTTTTCCCAACTGATCCAGTGCTGGCGCGGCTGATCGTGACATTGCATTCTTCAGTACTGTGGAAGTGTCGTGCGCCAGCCGCTGAACTGGCCGCTTCTGGCCGCTGTCCGCTGGTCGTCACCACAGCGTGTGCTGATCAAGTCGAATGAAAACGGCTGATCCGCACGACTGCAATTGACTAGTCAGTAACAATGCAAACGGTCAAGTCCATGCAATTACGCAGGTTCACATTAAAAACCGACAAACGACCACCCGGCCATGGAAAGCCACCGGCCTCCAAGGTCTTCCAGCGCTATCGATTGGCGCAACAGCCGCCCCCAAAATACGGTTGACCTCGAGCAGAACGAGCGCTAAACCAGAACTGTACAAGCGCTGTCCTCGATAGCACCCAGGTAGCTAGAACCTTTGAGGCTACGCCACATCGTGGTGGTTCACCCCAAGTGCGATTAGTGTCCGGCGGCTCGCACGGTCACAGCGATGTGATGGATGCCTACTTCTCAGCTTTGCCCATTGCGGCAACTCAGGCCTTCTCCTGGCTGCTCCGCAGCAATTTATTCGCTTGGCCATTTCTTGCGCCAACCTGTTGCCCGTCTCTTTGCCCCCTAAAGAGACGGGCGCATATCACACTGCTGCAGCCCTGCTCGCACGGGCCTTTGCGGCTTCCCTCCTCGTGACAATCGGCGTGACAAACACCGAAGTCACCATCAACAGCGATGCCGATGATGGTGCCGCAGCCCAAGGAATGGACTGCACCTGACTGACAGTCAGGCACGCCCCGGTCATCGCCTCATTGCCTTCACCCGACTCAGGATCTCGCGGCACCGGTCTCGTCAGCCAGTGCAGCCTCCACCCGCCCACTTCTTCGGAAGTGCTCAGGAGGCCAGATCATGAGATGCCCAAGCTCCCGGTCGTAAGGAGCCGTCAGTCCCGCGTAAGTGGACAAACCTCACAGGTCGCAGGGGCCTTGAACCCTGATAACACTCAACAACCGTGGCGGGATGAGTGAGGACGAAGTCGATAATCTCAGGAGAATAGCGATGCAACTGTGCGAAGCGTTCGAGCCACCACAACCATTGCTGGAATACCAACAGGCGCCCTATCCGGTCGAAGCACTCGGGGTCTGTTGGGCCCCGCGGTCGAGCGACTGGCCGAGGTGATCGGCGTGCCCTGCGCCATGGCTGCACAATCGGTGCTGGCCAGCGCTGCTCTGGTGAGTCAGGGCCATGCCAATGTCCAACTCGACGGTCGAACCTATCCGCTGTCCCTCTACCTACTGACGGTGGCGTCCTCGGGTGATCGTAAAAGCGCGGTGGATCAGCTGGCACTGAAGGCGGCGCGCGACTGGGAACGACAGCAGTGGACCCTGTATGCGGAAAAGCTCAAAGCCTATCGTGCAGCCAGCAATATCATGGCCAAACCCAAAACCTCAAAGAAACACGCGGAGGCGGAAGGCGGTGGGCTATCCCAGCCGGTGCCACCGAGACTGATCATTGCCGAGCCGACCATTGAGGCCCTGGTCAAAAGCCTGTGCCATGGCCTGCCCAGCATGGGCTTGTTCAATGATGAAGGTGGCCAGTTCTTGGGCAGCAGTACCATGAGCAAAGAGAATCTGCTCAAGGCAATCACCACCTTGTCGATGCTGTGGGATGGCAGCCCGATCGACCGGGCCCGCTCCTTGGCCGGAGAAAGCCTGCGTGCCTATGATCGCCGCCTCAGCCTGCACCTGATGCTGCAGCCCTACCTGGCCAACCAGCTGTTCAAAGACCCGGTGATCAATGGCCAAGGCATCCTGGGCCGTTGCCTGATCAGTTGGCCCGAGCGCCTGGCCGGCCAGCGGCTCTACAAGGCGATCAACCTGAGCCGGGATGCCAAAGTCCAGCGCTACCAACATCGGATCACGGCCCTGCTGCAAAAGCCCTGGTCGCTTCACAAGGATGGGTCACTCAATCCCGCAACGCTGGAGCTGACTCCCCGCGCCCGTCGTGTCTGGATTGATATTCACGACACCATCGAGTGCCAGTCTGGCGAGTTCGGCGAGCTAGCCGGCGTCCAGCCTTTCGCGGGCAAAGCCCCGGCGAATGTGCTGCGCATCGCGGGCGTGCTGGCCATGGTTGAAGAGGCCAGTCAGTTGGATGAAGCACACATCCAGCGCGCCTCCACGTTGATGGATTACTACCTGGCCGAGATCCAGCGCCTGACCGAACAGGAGCCAGTCAATAGCCGACGCGAAGAGGCGGATCGGCTGTTGCGCTGGCTGGTGCAGAAAGGCTGGACCCACTTCAGCATCCGAGACGTCAATCGCAACGGCCCTCGTTTTGCCCGCAAGAGCGCTGACCATACCGCCTCTTTATTGGTCGTACTGATCACTCATCGCTGGCTGAGCAGTCGCGATGGAAGAACCTTCGAGGTACGCCATGTTCCGCCTCAATGACGCGGTGCGCCGCTACCAGGCGCAATATCAATCGCAACCAGAATCGCGACGTGTCGCCGCCTCCGTCGCCACCCTGTCGCCACGCCCCAGGCCAGAAACGACGCGGGTGTCGCCACTGTCGCCACTGTCGCCGCCCCACCCCAGGAGCCTACCAACCTCGCCCTGCTGATTGAGCAACTGCGGGAGGAAGGGGCACTGCTGCAACACCAAGAGAACTCCCTCCTGATCCGCCCGACACACTGGCAGCAGCTGGACAGGCTCAGACCTCATTGGAAAGCCTTGCTGCTCTTTCTGCAAACAAACAAAAACGGTGATAACGATGGCCTTGGTCGGTCGGCGTGATGGTCGCAACTTCGGCTACGGCCGCCATCTGAGCTACGCCGGCCCGCAAGCGCTCAAGGACCTGTTTGCCGGTGGCCACTTCGCCACGGTCAAAGCGCATAGCGATCGCTGGCAAGCGTTCGTGCGTTGGTGTCGGTCAGAGGACGGCCCCGGTTACAACGATGCGCGCCAGATCGATCGGCAGACGCTGCAAGCCTACGCTGCGTACCTGCGCCAGCAGATCCAGCAAGGTGAACTCGGCATCGCCACCGCGCAGAACCGCCTGAGCAGCGTCAACCGCACCCTCGCGGCGCTGCGCGGTGATCAGCAGGTGAGGCTTGCCAGTCCGAGCCAGGCGTTTGGACTACAGCGTTCGAACGTGCGCACCCATGCGCCGGATGGCCAGGATCGTCAACAGCTGCAGCGCGTGCTTGAGCGGCTTGGCGAACAGCACCACGAGCGGGTGGCCGCGATTGTCCTGTTGACCCGAGCCACCGGCATGCGCCTGCGCGAAGCGATCCTGGCCGACCTGCCCCGCTTGCAACGCGAAGCCGAACGCTTAGGCCGCATCAATATCCAGGACGGCACCAAAGGCGGCCGTTCGGGGGCTTCGGCACCGCGCTGGATCGCGGCCAATGAAGAAGTGAAAACGGCGCTGCGGTCGGCTCGTCAGGCGGCGCCGACTGGCAGCCACAACCTGCTGGCCCGAGGCGAAAACTACGCCGCGTTCCTGCAACAGACCGTGCGACCCGCCCGCGAAACGCTGCATGAACAGGGGCTTAAAGGTTTCCATGAACTGCGCGCGGCCTACGCCTGCAAGCGTTATGAGCAGCTCACGGGCCACGCAGCCCCCGTCAATGGCGGCCACTGCCATCGCATCGACCGCGACCTCGATCAACAGGCGCGCCAACAGATCAGCCTTGAGCTCGGGCATAACCGGATCGATGTGGTTTCGGCCTACAGAGGAGGTCGGGAGTGACCAAGCCCTTTGATATGGCGCTGTTCCTGAGCGGCGTACTGACCGGTTCGACGGCCACGCAGCAACGCCACCTACGCCAAGCCCGAATCATGCAAGCGGCCATTCAACAGCGATGGCAACGCGATAACCCCTGGACCTGGCAGCTCAAGCACGTGCGTTGGTTTCTCACTCAGTACCTGAAAGACCATTCCGACGCCAGCCGGTACTACTATCGCCTCACCACCCTATTGATCTGGAAACGATTAGGGCATGACCGAGAAAGGCTGATCTAACGCTCGGATCGTGGCTAGACACCCTACAGGCTCGCTTACCCGCCTCCATCTATCTCAGCGTGGATATTCGCCTGCGGATAAAGCTGCTCGATAACTGCCGCAGCAATGGCAAAAAACCGCCCATCTCGGCTTTTCGCGACAGGCAACAATCGGCCAAGAGCGGGCGATCTACCCTATAAATAAAACCGTCCCCTTTTCGTCTGACCCTATGCAACAGAGATTCGAAGGGCTAGTTTCGGCCCAGGCTGTGTAAAAACGCTGGCATCGACCTCGCTATGATTTGATGGATTCGAAATTAGCAGGGGACACCAATGAAGCGTTTTATCCAGCGAGAGCACCGAGGCCAAAGCGCGCTGCTTCCCGAGAGCCTGGATGACTATGTGGCGGACACCAACCCGGTGCGGGTGATCGATGTTTTCGTCGATGAACTCGACCTTGGCCAACTGGGTTTTGAGGGGGTCGTCCCGGCTGAAACAGGCCGGCCCGCCTACCATCCTGCCGACCTGTTGAAGATCACTGCGTAACCGAAGCCGGCCACACGGTCGCTTTGGGCAACGATATGTTCTTCCTTCAGCAGATGCTCAGTGCAGATCGCCTACCTCAGATTGGCGGCGAACCTCGATGTCGACGATGTGACGAGGCGTTCGCCCACGTCGGGGATCGCCGTTGGCGATGGCGATGACGCCCTCATCTTCGTCGCCAGCCCACAGGCCGACTAGGTCGTGCAGGAAAAAATCCGCATAGGAGCAACTAGCGTCCCGCACCTGAATCGCCACGACCGAGGCTTTGCTCGTGTGCAACTGGGTCAAGTTCCTAACGAGCCGGGCCGGGGCAACCCAGAGCGTCGGGCGCGGCGAGGCCGGCGTCGCGAACAGGTAGTAGGCATGCTCTGACTGCTTGAGCATGTCCTCGCACTGCTGCAGGTCGACGCCTATCGTCGAACTGAAGCCCCTCCCCGATCCAGTGCCGCTGCGCTTTTTCACCTGCACAAGGGTAGCTCGCTCGATCACCGTTTTGCCCTCGTCCACGATACGGGTCAGGAATAGCACATCCGCTCCCAGCGGAGCCCCGGCAGGCGTGCGAGCACCTTCCTCCCGCTTGCTGGGCTGGCGTACCTTCACCGAGAGGCACGGATACGTCGCCCGGGTCGTGGCCGATAGCTGGCGCAACTGGTGACTCGCGTTGCCAACTGCCTCCTGCGTCAGGGCCAGGAGGCGCGCTGTATGGGCCTCCTCGTCTTCACCCCAGGTCACCGAATACTCGCGACAAAACTTTTCCTCAATCTGGCTGAGCGCTCTATGGATGACGCGCTCCACGGACGGGTCGCCCAGCCAGGTTTGGGCGCCGACGCTGGGCAGCGCAGTGGCGTCGTCGGCCTGGCCTACTGCGCCCTCCAAGTCCGGTGCACCTTGCCTGGACCGCACCAGCCCGTTGGCCCTCAGTTGCATCTGCCTTGGACCTGTGCCGGAGAACCGGTTCGTAAAAGCCAGGTTATCCTCGTCATCCAACAATCGCAGCAGTACCGGCTCTACTTCGGCGAACACAGTCTGCTCGAGCCAAAGGCAAGCGAAATAGAGCAGACCCTGAGCTAACTCCGGCTCTCCCTTTACTTGGCCAAAAAGATCCTGCCGCCAGGCCTCGCGGGCTGCAGGGCCTAGTTGGTACCACAAAGCCTCTCGGTCCCACGCCCCGGATGGTAATTCTCTGAGGCTTTCAGCAATGCTTTGCTGGACGAGCCGCGCGGGGGCCACGAACTTGTGCCAGATCGCAGCAAGCGCGAGGTCCGAGGGCATGGTATCGGTCAACAAGGTAGCAAGCGTCGAGCAGGCTTTGGCAACGCATTCCCTGAAGTCGTCTTTCTTCTCTGTCTTCGGACGGCTGTGCCAGCGCAGGAACAGGCTGCGCACATCGCCCGCCTCAATCACGCTGCAATGTTGGATCAGCCGAGGAAAGACCGTTGGATTGGCTCGACTAAGAACCTGCTCACAGGCCCACCGGGACGCCTGGACCGTCGGCGAAATCGCAAACAGCGAGAAAACGAGATCAGGCACTTTGCCCGCGGAGATGCCGAGATGGGTCTCTAGGTAGTGGCGTACATGCTGCCAATGCTTCTCGACCAGTTGCTCGAAAGCCCAATTATTCTGGCCGGGACGGGGGGCGACTAGTTCAAGGCCATGGATGCAATCGTCCCCCGACGTGCTGGCCACCAGCGCCGCCATGATCTCCCGATCGTCCAGAAAACGATCCCGGTCGGCATCTAGCAGCCAACTCATCCATATTGCACAGGGAGCTATGTCCGCCAGGATGGTTTCGCGTAAGGCCGGCAAGTCGCCTTGAAGTATATTCGTCCTGAAGTCCTCCACCGCAGACCGGTAGGTATCTTGGTCCAGAATGGACGATGAATCCTTGATCTCGGTAGATTCGTGCCCGAGCAATGTGAGGACCATTGCAATCGGCCCCTCCTTTGCGACGCTCTCGAGGTGGTACACAAAGCGCTGACGAACAGATAGCACACTCGATAGCCAATCGAATGCATCGACAATGCACTCGTCGGGCAGGTGGGCGTAGTCCAGCCGAAGCGTGCCCTCGCGGACGTCAAAGTATCGTCCCAGATACTCGACCAGCACCGGAGCCCAATCGGCCAACAGTATGCTGGCAACTGCCAATTCATCGTCGAAGCTAATCTTCACGCTCAAGGCGTTCTCCCTTTCCCTGCGGCTGGGGCCGACTATCCGAGTGCCGGCGAATGTAGTGCGTTGAACTGATGAGACTCGACAAATCTATCGTGCCACCAGCAGTGCAAAGCGTTGCTCTCTATACCTACTCATTTTCTGATTTATGCCTTGGGCAATACTTTCCGATCCGCTGCCATATCCTCGTTAAAACCATCTGGTACCGGCTTGAAACCTGATGCCGGCGAGCGGTGGCTAGACTGGAACTGGCGCAGGCTCAATACATCGATTTCACCTGTAATGCAGTAGTCGTGGTTGCCACCCTTGACGCGCAATATGTCGCGTTTCCAGCGGTCCTTGTAGGGTGCACGGATACGGCTATCACCGAATCGGCGGTTGTTGCATTGGATGATGTAGGCGTGAATATCCAGCGCTGCAGACTCCACCAGCGCATTGAATGTGTCGGTATCGCTGTTCCACTCTGGAACAAACAGCGCATCGACTTGGCCGCGTAGGTCAGCGCGGTAGCGGATATTCGTCAACTCGCTGCAGATCATGATGGCAAAGCGGAAGTCACCATGCTGGATGACCGGGGGCTTTTGCCACTGCTGCTCTTGGGTGGGCTGCATCTGCAGGCCGGCCAGGCGAAAGAGTTCTTGCTCCTCATGGAATGCTGGGCGCTGTTTATCTTGGCGGTAGAGCATCAGCGAAGGGAATCCAAGACCATCGTGGGTCAGCGACGCCCAAACCTGGTGGCGTACATGTTTTTTCGGCGCGTGGAGGTACTCCACTCCGGTGATCAAAGATATGCCACGGCCCTTGAGCTTATCGGCAATACGCATAAACCATTGGGGTGGTAGCGCCACTTCCGGGAGGATCAAGTAACCAGCGCCGTCAGGGCGAGAGATCAGTTCGTTGATCAGGCGATTGATCCGTTGGTAACGGTGCAGGCCGTCCGGGTCGGGCAACCCCATGATGGCGGCGGTAAAGCTTTCATCTTTGGTTTCCAAGCTGGCTACAGCGATAGTCTGCTTGGCTTTGGGTTCTCCGTCGGGGATATGCAAAACCTGCTTTTTGTCGAGGTGCGGCATCTTGTGCTCAGTCAGCTCAAAGCCTCGTAGTGCCTGCACCACCAGCCCCAGCGTTTGGCGGCTGGTGGCGGCAAAAGGGGTGGGCGCTATGAGGTAGAGCTCATTGAGGCTGAATGGGCGAGTGGCGAAGGTTAGTCCAGCCGGGGTGCCGCGTTTAAACCTGAGCCAATTCGCCAGCGTGGCGATGCCGTCGGTCATCTCATCAGGCAGCAGTTTCTCTAAGGAAACGCTGAAAAAGACTTCCTGATTTGGCAAAATTACCGGACACCAGTCGCCGAGCTTTTCAATGATGAAACAGATGACCTTCGCCGATGCCGAGTACGCCGGCAAGCGCAAGCAGACCCGCAAGGAGTTGT